>JAISLV010000111.1 GCA_031277075.1 Endomicrobium sp.
GTTTAGCTATATACTCTTGCCCCGCAATTTCTATGATTGCTGTTCGTAAAACCTCTAATCTACGAACAAATCTCTTTATGCTTATCTTTGTTCTTTCTTGTATGTATCTGCAAATCCCCTATGCCGCAAAACATACCGTTAAATGCGCCTCTATACTGTCTCTTGTTTGGTGAAATATCGGACGCGCTTTTAAATCGCTCTTTGTCATACTGAAACTCTTTTAAGTCTAAATTCTCTCCGCTCATTATTCCCGCATTAGCTGCCACCGTCAATTCTTTTACCCCGCATCTCTTGCGAAATTCTTTCAACACAGGCAACAGCGTCTTTGTTTCTGCCTTATTGCCTTCAAAGCTATTTATTCCCAATGGAAACCCTTTCTCATCTACCAACAATCCTACCACTATCTGCGGCTCTAGTCTTCTTTCTTTACTAAATCCTCTCTTCTTGTATTCATCTTCCTTATCTATTTCAAAATATAGCGTCGTAACATCATACAACAGCAAACTCGCTCGCTTGAGCTTTGCATACTTTATAAATCCTTCCGTTATCTTCTCTATATAATTTAATCGTATTACTCTTCTCAAACAACGCCAGATGCTGCTATCCGACGGAAAATCTAATCCAAGATTATCAAGTATTTCTACTGTCTCAAGCTTTGATGCAGGCTCTATTATCCTCGCTAGCGTTATCTGCTTAAATACTTCATCTTCTATCTCTTTTATTTTTAACTTGTCATATATTTCACCAAGCGTGTCATACAGATATTTCGAATACGACTTCAGATGTATTATCGCGCTATCCTGCTTTTCTCCAAATCCTGCAAACTTTAACTCCTCTTGATCCCTATCCCTCAGCCTTTCTTGCGCTAACGCCATATACATCTTTAACTCTTTTTCGCTATGGGCTACCCCTATATGCTCTACTCCTAGCCTCTCTCTTCCTTCTTTGCTTACTATCTTAACGCAAATACTGTTTTTTCTTTCTTCTTTTCTTTGCATATATATCTTTTCATTAGCCTATTTTATAAAACTTCCATATTTGGCGACCACTTTTAACTCTCTTTTATATATAAATATCTCAAAAAAATGACAAAGCGGGAAAGTCAGGGTTTAATCCTGTAAAATAAAAAAACCGCCCGCAAGGGCGGAACTTTTAAGGTTTTTAAAATGGTGCCGAGGGCGGGAATTGAACCCGCACGCCGCCTAAGCAACTTGAGATTTTGAGTCTCACGCGTCTGCCAGTTCCGCCACCTCGGCTCAAAAACCAAACAACTAAAAAAGAGAAATTATTCTATAAAATTAATAGCTTCCCCGTCAAATTTTTTTACGCTTTTTTTACAAAAGGTCTTTAAAAACGTATACTGCTTGCAATTCCCGTAAATTTGGATTATATCCCATAGGCGCGTTTAAACGATTTAACGGGCGTTTTTTTAGCGGCAAAGGTAAAAATACTTGCAGGTTTTGCAGGCGGGCGCGTCGTCGGCGTCAAATTCAAAAAAATCGCCGCCGTTTATTTCGTCAAGTATAAATTTTATCATTTCAACGCATTTTTCATATTCGCCCTCTTGCATTGGGAACTCTTTTAGCGCGCCTTTCTTAACGTCGTATAAACAACAGCTTGAAACGAAACTTTTCTCTTCTTTTTCAAAAATATATTTGTATAGCGGAAGCTGCAGCGACTCGGCGGCTTTTTTGATATTTTTTCTGCTAAGCTCCGACGTAATTTCTTCAAATCTCGCCTTTATCAGGCGTTCAGGGACAGAACCTGTTTTATAATCCAAAATTATTCTGTCTTTGCCTACGGCGTCAACTCTGTCAATTACGCACTCAAGTTTGTATAAGCCCGACTGCGTTTCTATTTCCGACAAATATTTTTTTTCGCAAACCTCTATAAAATCGTATTCCCTTTCTTTTTCGCGTTCTAAAAAATTTTCAAGCCTGTAATCTAAGACTTTTTTAATTAAAAAAGCGTCTTCGCGCAGTTTTAAATTAAACGAGCCGTCAAATTGCCCGCTTAATTCCTGCAAATAAAATTTTTTAAATTCCGCTCCTTTAAGCTCTTCGCGTTTAAATCCTCTATGAAAAACAGTCCGTAAAAAATTGTGTATGAAAATCCCAATATCTGCCGAAGACGCTTCTTCGCCTACAACGTCGGCTTCGTCAAGTCCTAAAACGTATCTGAAATAAAATTCAAGCCCGCATCTTAAATAAGCGTCTATTTTGCTGTTAGAATATTTCAAGTTTTTAAGAAAACTTTTTATTTCGTCTGTTTTTTTGTATTTTCTTTTTTCTTCTTTTTTCGCGTTTATTTCGGGCGTTATCAAACTTTTGACTTTTACGGCGTCTATACCGTTGCTTGAAAACTGTTTTTGCCAAATCAGCTTTTCTATAAAACGGCTTCTTTCCTCTTTTGAGTTCTGCGGGTATATAAGCCTTACTTTTTTTGCGCCTGCGGTTATTCTTTGAAAATGATATTTTTGAATTTCCAGCTCTTTTTTTGCCATTTCTATGCCCAAAGCAAACATTATGTCTTTGGGAATCAAAGGCGATTCTTTTTTTGCGGCGGGAAGAGCCGAGTCGGTCATAGAAACTATAAAAACGTTCTCAAAAGAAAGATTTCTGGCTTCCAAAAAACCTAAAACTTGCAAGCCTTTCAGCGGAGAACCGGGCAAACTCAAATGAATATTTGAAATTAAAGTTTTAAAAATATTTAAAACGTCTTCTTTCTCAAAACGCATTTGAGACGCTTCCCCGCTTTTTAAACTTTTTGCGGCGTCTAAAAGAGCCGACGCGCTTTGGGCGTTTAAAGGATAGCTTTGCGCCACGCTGTAAGACGTTAATTCCCGCAAAAAACTTTCTAAAGTCTGAGAAAAAAGAAACAAAGTGTCCGCTTTTTCCCAAACGCAAAATAAAAGGTTAAAAATCTCTTTTAGCGTTTCTATAACGCGTTCTTTGCCGAGCGGTTTCCACGCTTGCGACGCGGAAGCGCAGACGTCTTGTATCAGCTCTTCGTTTTCGTAAATTTCGTTGAATTCAAAAAATATTTTGCCGCTTAAAGCGGTTTTTGAAGATAAAGACAAACTCCGCTCAATTTTATGCGCGGCTATTCTTGTAACTGAAGCGTCGGCAAAAAAACGCATATTTTTTACCAGAGGATTGGTTAAAACCGCAATGGCGTCTTTTGCGTAATAACGCCCGCCTTTCCTTGAAAGCTGCGCTTGAATTATTGAATTTATCAAAGCAAAAACGGACGTTTTTGAAGCGGGATAGCCCGCAGAGACGTTATAATTTTGAGTAAGAGACGAGATCTCTGAAATTATTGACGGGAGTTCTTTTGCAAGAGGAACTATCACGGCGGTCTTTGAAAGTTCTTCTTCTTTTAAATCCGCAAGAAGATTTTTAAGAAGCAGCCCTTGCGACTGTCCGTCGTAAGCGCTAAATATCTGCAAGTCGTTTTCGGTTTTTTCGCCGCCGCGCCAAACGGGGATTTTCTCGCCGAAATATTCGTATATTTTTGAAAGCTCGCCGTAGACGCTGGGGTCGCCTTGAATTACGACCGTAAGTTTTCCTAAATCGTAAATTTTCTTATAGACCTCAAGCTCGCTTTTATGCAGATAAAAAGGAGCGAGCAAAATTATTTTGTCAAAATGCTCTTTTAAATTTTGCGTTTGGGCTTTGGCGGCTTTAAGATAAGTCATGCCTTTTGTAATTCTGTTTGCGTCTTTGCAAATTTTGTGAAAAGAATTTCTGATTTGAAAAATATTTTTTAAAAGCTCGTTAATGTTTTCAGGCACGTCATAGCCTATGTCGGCGTTAGCTTTAATATTTTTCAAACGTTCTTCCGATACGTTTTCCAAGTCCAACTGTTCAATAAAAGATAAAATTTCAAAAGCCCAAGGCAAAAATTGCGCAAAGCGTTTTCGCCCTTTTAACAGCGGTGAAAAATCGCGCTTCGTTATTTCAAAAATAACATAGGCGGCTTCTATGTCGGATATTTTTAAATAAGTTCCGACGGCGGCAAAGTATTCTATAAAACTCTCGTTTGTAAAAAAACGAGGCGGCAAAAAAGGCTTGCCGAGCTTTTCAAAAAGCGCTTTTTTAAGAAATAAAGACGGTCTTTTGCCGCCGCTTACTACGGCGCAAGCGCCGCCGGATTTAACAATATAATCCGCGACAAAAGAAATGATATTTTCAGACGCTGAAATGTTTATTATCTCGCTCATATTACCGATAAAACCTCTCTTGCGCCAATATCTGCTATATAAGCGCCGATTTTCTTATCGGGGTAAATACGGCTGACGACCTCAGCGTAATTTCTCACCTGTTTAAATTTTTCTTCTTTTGCAAAAAGAGAACTCTTAAAATCCGCGATTATAATTTCATCGGGCAGGACAATCAATTTGTCAATTCTCAACGAAACTCCGTTTTCGCCTATTACTTCCCTTTCATTTGATATCTCGTCTTCTTTATATAAAAACAGTTTTAATATCTCGCCGTTTTCAAACAGGGCGGCAAGCTCCTCTTTGAGCCAAGTTACGTCTTGCAAAGCGAATTTGTTTTTTGCAGCAGCTATTGCCGCGTCAATTTCAAAACTAATATCCTTTCCAAGAAGACTTACGACGTTTGAAAGAGCAAAATGCAAAATGTTTCCCTTCTTTTTGTTCTCGTTAAACTCCGAGATTTCAATATCCGGCGAGGCGAAATTTTTTAAAACGTCTCTATAGCCCGACAAACAAACGTCTTTTACGCATCTAGAATCTTCGTCTTTTTTAAGAGCGTAATTTTCTTTTGTCCCAGCTTTTATGTTTTTTCCGCCCAAAAGCGCTATCGCCGCGTTATTTGACGCGCCCGCTTTTTGCGCGGCGATAGCGTATATTTCGCACTCGGCTCTCGTCATAGCCACGTATAAAACATTTAGCTCCGCAAGCAAAAACTCCGCTTTTTCATCGTCATATACGCCTTTAAGTTCCGGCGAAAATTTCGCCGCGTCTTTTGAAAGATAAACGAGCTTCAAAGAGTTTTGTTCTTCCATAAAAAAAGGATTTTCAGTTTTAGACGAAGCAAGAGCCAAAAAAGGAATAATCGCTACGGGAAACTGAAGCCCTTTAGCTTTGTGAACGGTCGTCACAGTTATCGCGTCTTTTGAGGAATTTATCACAAACAGCGACGGGTCGTCGTCTCTTAAAGATTTAAAATAGTCTGAAAACGTTTTTAATCCGCAAAGCTGAGTTTCGTTTTCAAAATCTTTTATAAGCTCTAAAAACCTCATGACAAACGCTTTTGACGGCGGAAAATTTTCAACTATTTTAAATTTTTCAAGTATGGAAATCAAAAGTTCGTAGACGGGAACAAAACCCGATTTTACAAAAAAACTTTCAAAATATTCGTCCCAAATATTTTTATATGAATTCCTAAAATCTATATAAAAAGTTTCGCAAGAGGCGGTTTTATTATGCAAAAATAAAAAATTTAAAATTTCATCGCTTAACATATCCGTAGTTTTTAAAAAAATATCTCCCGTGATAAAAGAAGCGAAAGACAATGAGTCCGTAGGCGAAGCGATAAATTCCATAAACGAAAAAATCTGCTTTATTATATTATTGTTTTTTAGGCTTAAAGTTTGCGGCGAATTTACGTTAAGACCGCGTTCTAATATCCAAGACCCGGCGGTAAGCGTCTGCGCGTTTGTTCTGCATAAAACCGCGATGTCTTTTTGATTAAATCTCGTTAAAATTTCGTCGAGGAAAGCGTTAAATTTCTCTTTTGCGGCGCTATCTGAAGCGTCTTTTGGCATTATTTCAATTTCAACGTATCCTTTGTCTTTTTCAGGTTTATGAGCCTGTTTTGAAGACGAATAAATCCGCGCGATATCGCCGTAGTCGCGCCCGTCTTTATTAATTTCGTCCGCAAAGCGCGTTAGATTTTCTGACGAAAAAATCTTATTGTTGAAATTTACGATTTCCAAATGACTTCTGTAATTTTGATTGAGAAAAACGACCGCTGCGCTAAAGCTTGAAAATTCATTCACAGCTTTATAAAATATAGACGAATTCCCGCCTCTAAAATCGTAAATAGCCTGTTTTGCGTCGCCGACGTAAAAAAAGGTTCCCCCGTTTGAAAGACTTTCTTCCAAAAATCTTTTTATCCCCGACCACTGAACTGAATTGGTGTCTTGGAATTCGTCTATTAAAAAATGTTTGTATTTTTCGGACAATCTGTAATAAATTTCAGGCAGTGTAAAGGCAGGGTCTTTAAAAAGCGAAAAAGTTTTTTTATTTATTTCGTTTAAAAAAACAAGCTCGTCCTTTTTAGCGCGCAAATCAAATTCTTTGCTTACGTCTTCGTAAATTTCACAATAAACCGAGTAATAATTTTTTGCGTAAAACGCGCAAAGTTCGGATATTTGCGCGCTTATTTCTTCCCAAAGAGCGTTTGCCTCAAAATTGATTTCTGCGTCTTTTAAATATTTAATCTCAGAATTGGCAAATTTTGCAGGAATATCGATTTTGCAAAGCCTAGAAATTCCGAGTTCCCTTCCTCCAGAGACTATTTTCTCAACGTCTTTAACATATTGCGAATGGATTTTAAGTTTTGTAAATTTCTCTTTAAACAACAATATTTTATCGTAAATTTCTCCGCTTCTTTTGTAAAGCTCTTTTTGAAAATCGTTTTTAAGGTAAGATATGTTTTTGCCGGAATTTGAAGACTTGTTAAAAACTTTCGACGCCTCTTTAAAAATATCGTTTTTAGGAAACCAGCCCGACTTTTCAACCAGCAAATACTGCTTTATATAACTTTCAAGCAAAGCGCGGGTTTTGGATGATTTGAGGGCGGTTTCAATAAAAGAATCAAGCGCGAACATAAGATTTTGCGAATAGTCGTCTTCTATTTTAAAGTTCGGCGACAATCCCAAATTTATAGCGCAGGCTTTTAAAATTCTGTTTTTAAAACTGTCTATAGTGCTTATGTTAAAATCGTCGTAATTTTCTAAAATCTCGTCTAAAATTTTTACGCTTTTTTCTTTTATAGCGCTTTTAGAAAGGTTTAAGCCTTCAAAAATATTTTCCGTATCAAGCGACAAAGCGGCTTTTTTTAGATAATAAATCACCCTGCTTTTCATCTCTAAAGCGGCTTTGTTTGCAAAAGTTACGGCGATAATATTTTTTACTCGGGTTTGCCCGGAAGGTTCAAAAAGAAGAGAAATATAGCGTTTTGCAAGACTGTAAGTTTTTCCTGCGCCCGCAGAAGCCTCTATGGATATAATTTGCTTTTTATTTTCATTCACCGCAAAACCGCTCTAAAACGACTTGTTTTTAACATCTATAAACAGCCGCGCTGTCAGACGTCTATAGTGTTTGTAATTTAGGCGCGTTTTAATACATGCTCGTCATTTGCTTCAAATTTTGATAAAAGGGGAATTAACGGCAACTGCTATCAACAATATATTTTCATTGTCTTTTTTAATGTTGTCAGCCGTCAAAGGCTATAGCGCTATTTTTAGTTCCAAGGGGTGAACTCGTTTTTATTATCAAACATAGGCTGAAAAAGCTCTGAATCGTCGTCGTTTCTCATGCCTTTTGTGTATAAATAAATATAAGGAACAAAAATGAGCGACAGCACAAGAGCAAAAGAAAGACCTCCGACAACGGCTATAGCCATAGGCTGATTTGTAGAACCGCCGCCGCCAAAACCCAAAGCAAGAGGAATAAGACCCGTCACTGTGGTAAGAGTGGTCATAGTTATGGGGCGTATATGGTCAACTGTGGTTTTTACGACGTTTTTCTTTAAAGTCATAATAGCTATTTTTTTGCCTGCGGCTTTTGTTTTTTCCTGCTCGTAAATTATATTGAACCTGTCTATAAGCAAAATAGAAATATTTACCACGTTTCCCACAAGCATGATAAAGCCTAACATTGAAATTGCGTTTATAGTCTGCCCCGAAATAAATAAAGCAAACAATGCGCCGACTATGCCTAAAGGAACTACAGTCATAACCAAAAGCGGCTGGAAAAGAGATTCAAATTCTGAAGCAAGTATCATAAAGATTATTATAACGCCAAGCCCCAAAGCAAAACCCACTTCGGCTAAAGCCTCTTTCATAGCAAGCATTTCGCCCGATATTACGCAGTGAACGTCGTCGTTTTCATATCTGTCTTTTAGTATCGCTTCAAGTTCCTGCGCGGCTTCGGTGAAATTTCCTTTTATGTTAGAAGTGATTAAATACGTTCTTTCGCCTTCTATTCTCTTAATGGCGGGAAGCGTTCCTACTCTTCTAAAATCGCATATCTGTTTAAGCTGTATTGTAAAACCCCAAGGAGAATACGAAGTCATATTTTCAACTTTTTCAACGGTGTCTCTGTCGGATTCTTTCATACGCACTCTTATATCCATTTCGTCTTCTTTCATTTTGAGTTTTGTCGCCGTAAAACCTTTTATGGCGGCAAGAGTCATAGCCGAAATATCCTGCGTTGAAAGCCCAAAGAGAGAAGCCCTCTCTCTTTGAATTATAAGCCTGTATTCTGGAACTTCATCGGGAGGGTCTAATTTTATGCCGTAAAATTGAGGCATATTTTCCATAATGTCTCTTATTGAGTCAGCAGACTTTTTGAGAATTTTTAAATCTTTTCCTCTAACTTCTATAGTAAGCCCAGAAGCCGCTCCAACGCCTGAACCAAACAGCCCCTGCTGCGTCATAAATTCCGTATTTATGCCGTTAATGTTCATCTTTCTTATTTCGTTTGAAATATCTGCGACGATTTCGTCGGTGCTTCTTTTGCCTTCAGGTCCTACCGGTTTAAGACGCGTTATAAGCCTAGACTGATACCCGCCTAAAGATTCTATTGACGCCACGCCGCCCGAATCTCCCGTAGAACCTACGCTTACGGAAATATCTTTAACCTCGGGATAACTTGATATGAGCTTTTCTATCTTTTTGCTTTCCGTGTTTGTAACTTCAAGCGGGGTATCGGGAGGCAAAGACATACTCAGCACAAATCTTCTTTCGTCTACTTTAGGCATAAATCCCTTAGGTATAAGCATAAGGCAAAATACGCCGACGCTTGTATAAATTAACAGCCCGAGAAAAATATTTCCAAACTTCATATCCAGCGCTTTTTTAAATACGGGCGTAAAGTATTTGTTGATTGTGTCCATGCCCGCAGTAACGGATTGTTTGCTTAAATCGGCGGTAAGCGCTAAACGCGGCACTAAAAACATAGCGGCAAAAATTGAAGATATAAGCGAATAAGTAATAGTTAAAGCCAGCTGTTTAAAAAGCTGCCCTATCATACCCGCCACAAAAACGAAAGGTATAAATATGGCTACCGACGTAAGCGTAGAGCTGATAATAGGCGCAAGCAAACTTGAAGACGCCGCGTAAATTGACTCTTTCTTTGCGCGCGATTTATTCCTGTGAACCTGCATTAAAATATTTTCAAGCACCATGTTTGAGTTGTCAACCACCATGCCGATGCCTACCGTCAACCCGCCCAAAGACATTGTGTTTATTGAAATTCCCTGAAAATACATTAAGCTCAAAGTAGAACACATCGCCACAGGTATGGCTATGTTGATAATGGTTGAAGCCATAAAACTTTTCATAAAAAAATACAGCAAAATAAAAGAAAGCAATATGCCCTGTATGCCGTTTGAATATAAATTCGCAAGAGATTCTTTAATGAAGTCCGATTGGTCTGAAGTGATTTTTATGTCGACGTCTTTTGGAATTCTGTCTGAGATGTCTTTAAGTTTTTTCTGAACCGCGTTTGAAAGATTGATTAAATTTGAGCCGCTTTGCTGATAAATGCCTACGGAAATATTTTCGCTTCCGTTATAGCGCGAATACCCTTTTCTGTCTTTTAAAGATTCTTTGACGTCTGAAATATCCCTTAAAAACACTATTTTTTCGCCGCTTTCTTGGCGCTGCCCTCTCACTCTTTTCGTGCTCATCGTCTGTTCAATGTTATAGTCTACTTTTGAAAAAGACAAATCAGCGACGTCTTCAATATTTTGAAATTCGCCTACGGTTTTTACGAGGTATTCGTGTTTTTCTTCTTTTATTGTTCCTGCAGGATACGTAATATTTGCGTTTTGAAGCGAAGTGATAATTTCTGTAATTGAAACTTGGTTTGCAAGCAGCCTTCCTTTGTCTATTTCAACTAAAATCTCTTTTTCTTCGCCGCCTCTCAACTCCACTTTTGCAACGCCTTCAAGCCTTTCAAGCTCGTCTTTTAAATTCTTTTTTGCAAACCTGCGCAGCTCCGCCATTTTCATAGGCGACGAATCTCCGCTTTTATAGCTTACAGAAAGCATCATAGCTTCTACCTGAGTGGGATTATATTTTAAAACCACAGGCTCAAGCGCGTCCCTTGGCAGGCTTTCTTTAATCAAGTCTATTTTTTCGCGCACGTCCATAGCGGCGAAATTCATATCCGTTCCCCATCTAAACTCGCAAGTGACTATTGAAACGCCTTCTTTAGAATTTGAAGAAACTCTTTTAATGTCTTTAACGGTTCCTGCGGTTTCTTCAACCATTCTGCTGATAAGTTTTTCGGCTTCTTCGGGACCTGCGCCTTCGTATTTTGTAACAATGGTAATTTGCGGATATTCCATAGACGGAAAAAGTTCCTGCGGAATTCTTGTATAAGAAATAAGTCCCAGAAGTCCTATAGATAAGAACAACATTACAGTAGTAACCGGTCTGTCTACCGGAAGCCTTAACATAGCCATTTTACAATCCTTTTATAAGACAAAAATTAAAAATTTTAAAGTTGAAATGAAATAAATCTACAATGATAACGCAACAGATACCGCATCAGCCTGCCTGCCCTTTTTGAAAAAATGGGAATTAACGGACAAGAGGTAACGGCAAAGACAATAACTATAAAAAACGGCGGATGCTGAAACAAGTTCAGCATGACAGACAACAGATTATGAAATAAATTCACAAATGACGACAAAGGCGGCGGCAAACATAGTTTTGTTTTTTAGCCGTGCTTTTTAAATTTTCATCTTCGGAATTTTCGGGGGCTGCGCGCCTCTTGGCGGCTCTAATCCTGCGTGAACGGGCTTTTTCAGCACAGCCCCTTTGAGTTTTAATTTTCCTCTTTTAATAAATCCAATATATTCAAACAAAAATTTCATATTCTTTATAAAACCGCTAAATCCTTCTTTTGGTTTTTCCATCAGGTAATAAGCCGTTGGAATAATTAAAAGAGTGAGCATTGTTCCTGTAATAGTTCCGCATAAAACCGTAAGAGAAAGCGATTTCCACATTGCCGCAGCCTCGTCGCGGCTTAACACCATAGGCAGCAAACCTATCGTCTTCATTAAAAAGGTTATAAGTTCAGGGCGAAGCCTTTCTTTGCAAGACTCAAAAACTACTCTTAAAACGTTTTTGCGTCCCGCGCGCCTTTGATTTATTTTATCAACTATGATAATTGAGCCGTAGACTACCGAACCAAACAATATCATTATACCTATCCAAACGCCCAGCGATATAGACTTTTTAAAAGCCCATAACGATATAGCCACGCCTATAATGCTAAGAGGAAGCGCGCCCATTATTAAAAAAGGCTGTTTATAAGATTCAAAAATTGAAGCCAAAACAAAGAAAATTAAGATAACGGTAAGCGCGACGGCAAGCATAAACTGCCCCTGACTGTTGACGGTTTTTTCATAATCTCCAGAAAGGTTAAAAGAGTAGTCGCGCGGAAAAGCCACGCCTTTTAAAGCCTTATTTATTCCCGCCGCAGCCGTCGTAAGACCAATTTTTTGTCTATTTGCGCTTATTTGTATAAAACGTTTTTTGTTTTTATGCCAAATTTCCTGCGTGGCTTTTACTTCTTTTGGAATTGCGACCTGCGCTACGTGCACCACTTCTTTGCGGGCATTGATAATTTTTAACATCATAACGTCGCCGACGCTTTTGACGCTGCCCGGCATAAGACGCGCTATAGTTTCAATTTGTTTTCCCTGCGTTCTATACTGCGTGGCGATAAGCCCGCGCAGCTGGCAATGCAAAGTGTTTCCGAAATAATAAGCGGTAAGACCAAAGTTAGAAAGCCTTAAATTGTCCACTATAAGATTAATTTCAGGCTCGTCTTCTCTCATCCTTATTTTTACGTCGCTCAAACCTTTTACCTGCTGTAAACGCCCCGACGAAGAAAAAGCAAGCTGTTTTAGCTGGTCGTAATCCTGCCCGTAAAAGTCCACAAACATTTCTTTATTTCCCGACGAATTTGAGTCTTGATAATACACAAAAGCGGGAGCGTAATCCGGGAAATTTTTTCTAAACTCTTCTTTAAAATATTCGGCGTCTTTAAAAACTTTCACTTCTACAAAAGTATGCAGCTTTTCAACTTTAGACGACACTCTTTCAACGTCGTCTTTATAAGACAAGAGCTTTCTTTCAAGTTTTTTAACTATTTCGTTTGAAATTTCTATGCGGGTCGCAGGGGGAAACTGTATGCCTATTCTAAAAGTATTTGCGTCGCCCGCGTCCATAAATTCGGAATCTCGGCTTTTTAAAATATGAACGGAAAACAAAAATAAAAGAAAAACCGCAAGCCAAACATATGTTTGCCTTCTGAAAACAAATTTTAGCATTCTGCCGTAAATATGCCTTATTTTTATATACCATTTTTGAAATTCAAGCTCAAAATTATTTTGCCAGCGGTAAATTAAAGGCGGAACAAAAATCATCGTGCTTATAAGAGAAGCGATTAAAGCAAAAGTGATAGTTAAACCGAAAGGAAGATAGAGCTGTCTTATTTCGGGTTCTAAAAATACAAGAGGGAAAAATACGACTATCGTGGTTACAGTTGAAGCAAAAATCGGCTGCCAAAGTTCCGCAGTCCCTTCTATGACGAGTTCCTCTTTAGTTTTATAAGTTTTTCTGTGATGGTGAAAAGTTATGTTTTCAATAACGACTATAGCATTGTCCATAACGTTTGCCATACCCATAGCAAGACCGCTTAAAGTCATAACGTTAAACGTTTGATTTGTGAAATGCATTAAAATAACCGATATAAAAATACTAAGAGGGAGCGTCGTGCATACTATTACGATGTTTCTGACGTTTTTCATAAACAAAAATAAAATCCCCGCCAGCAATATCGCGCTCACAACAAGCGCTTCGCAGAGGGAATATATGGCTTTATTTATGTAGTCCGCGTCGTTTTTTACTATCGTTACAGCTATAGATTCGTCTAGCGTCTCTTCAAGCCCGTTTATAACTTTGACAGCCTGTTTTGCCGTGCTTATAGTGTTTGCCGCAGATTCTTTTTGAATGTAAAGCGAAACGACGGGCTGAATATTTAATCTGGCAAAAGAAGTTGGCTCGTAATAAGAATCCCTTACTTCCGCTACGTCTTTTATTCTTACGATAGAACCTGCGGCGGTAATGGCTATGCCCGTATTTTGAATTTCGGAAATGTCATTGTATTCGCCTGTGGCTCTAATGACGTAATTTTTTCCGCGTTCGTCTATTTCGCCTGCGGAAATTGATATATTTGAGAGATTAATTTTTTGAACGACTTCAAGTATGGGCAGGCTGTAAGCGACAAGTTTTGAATTGTCAACTTCTATTAAAAGTTTTCTTTCACGTCCGCCGCCGATTTCAACGTTTGCTACGCCCGAGACGCGCATTAATTTTTCTTTGATTTGTTCTTCGGCTATTTCCCTCAGTTGTTCGGGCGAAAATTTTTCGGAACTCAAAGATATGATGATAATTGGAGCGTCGGACTGCTCAAATTTTGCGATGATAGGCTTTTCTGTTTCTTTTGGAAGGAGGTGGCGGACAAGGGCGAGTTTTTCGCGGACGTCAATAACGATAAAATCAGTGTCAACGCCGTAATGAAACTGCATCATTATGTTTGATTCCGATTCTTTAGAAGAAGAAATCATCTCTTTTAAGCCGTTAAGCTCTGAGAACACTTCTTCAAGCGGGCGGGTGACATATTTTTCAACTTCGCTTGAGGCTACGCCTCCGCGAAGCCTTGTTATAACGCTGACCATTCCGCTTTGAGTGCTGGGGTTTAATTCCACAGGAATTCTAACTACCATAATCCCCGAAAACATTATCAGCGCAAAAACAATCATTAAAGTCGTAACAGGTTTTTTTATGCCTATATCAATTATCATAGTTTTAAATGCAAGTTGAAAGGCAAAAGGCGAAAGTCAAAAGTTTAGGCGGCAATATCGCCGCCGTTTCTTTCAATTTACGCCTTTCAACTTGTATTCCTTAGTATGTAGTCGGCAACGCTTCGTCTTCTTCGGTAAGCTCAACGTATTTTACTTTAACTCCGTCTGACAATTGCCCCTGCGTTTCGGCGACGACCATTTCGCCAATTTGCAAACCGTCCAAAACTATCGTTTTCTCGCCGACTTTTTCGCCCACCCTGCAAGGTCTCATTTGAACAATGCCTTCGCCCGGCTTAACGTCTGGGACTACTATAGGAACTAAAAATGTGGTT
>JAISLV010000122.1 GCA_031277075.1 Endomicrobium sp.
TAAAAACCGCAGATATTGAGGGCGTCGCGTATCCGCCGTATTGCGAATTGTCGTCGTAACGCGCGCCGGGAATAAAAGTAAAATTCCCAAAAGACAAATTTAATTGCGCGTAGGCTGCGGCGTTTTCCCTGTTTCTTTTTGATTTGTAGCCCGACAATTCTTCGTCTTCTTTGTAATATTCGCCCCAATACTCCGCGCCTGCAAGAAAAATATCTTTATAATGAAAATCCGCCAAAGCCCCAAATGTGTCGGAAAAATATTTATAATGCGCTTGCGTGAGCAAAAAAGACGGGTCGTAAGGGTTCCCCGTAGCGTCGTAAAAATATCTTGTATTGTTTGAAGCGTATCCCGAAACCGTCAAATCGCCGAAATCTTCAAAGTTTAAATCGTAATCAATTTTAACGTATTTGTTTTTATCTTTTTGTTCGTTTTTCGGCGTAAGCCAAGACAATGAACCCGCGACGCCGTATTTGCCGTCGTAAATATTTTCAGTTAAAGAAAGCGCGCTTTTGTCGTCTATTTTATACTGCGCGCTCAAAAATACGTCGTAATTTACAAACTCAGAGTTTTCTCTGTCGCCGTCGGTTGAAATGTTTGAAAGCGCGGCAAGAACGTTAAATCGTTCGCCCGAGCGCGCTATTGCAAGAGACGGTTCAAAAGTATTAAAGCTCCCGTAAGAAATTTTGGCGTCTATAATAGGCGAGCTTTGCGACGCTTTTTTTGTAATTACGTTTATAATCCCGCCGAAAGCTCCGCTTCCGTATACCGCCGCGCCCGCGCCTCTTATTATTTCAACTTTTTCAATAGCAGCCGCAGGAACAGCCGTAAAATCCGCGCTTCCCAAACCTATGTCGTTTATTCTTCTGCCGTCAATTAAAACTAAAGTTTGCAAAGACGACGCGCCCCTTATTAAAACGCTTTCGGCGGCGCCTACGGTTCCGTTTCGTCTTACATTGACGCCCGTTTCATTTTGAAGCAATTCTGCGAGCGTTGAAAAGTTTTTCTCCGCTATTTCTTCTTTGGTTATTACCGTAATATTTGTCGGAAGTTTTTCAGTATTAGCCTCATACTTTGTAAGCGACAAAAAAACGTCTTCCGCCAAAACAAAACTTGAACCTGCGCCAGACAACAATAATACCGCTAAAACAACTGCCGCAACTTTTTTAACTGAACCTGCTTTCTTCATTACTTGCCTCCTTGGGGCGTTTATTTTATCGCCGGCAATCTGACTTAAGGACAGCGAACGAAACGTTACGCGAAGTCCAATCACAGCAGCCGGACTGTTTGCGGTTTTCACGCAATTCCCCCGCTTTTTTAAAAAGCTGAAAAGGGCAAGGCAAAAGGACGCGTTCGCGTCGGGCAATGCGGGCTTTGCTTTAGCCTTTGCGTCTTTTCAGCTTTATTTTTTGTAAGGTATTATATACGGTTTCCCAGATATAGGGTTTGTTTTAACAATTACGGTCGTATTATAAACTTCTTCTATGTCTTTGTAATTTAACACTTCCTCAGGCGTTCCCGCGTTTTTAACGCGTCCGCCGTCAAGCAAAATTAAGCTGTCGCAAAATTCGCCCGCCGCGTTTAAATCGTGCATGGCGACTATCACGGTTTTTCCCGTCTCTTTGTTTAATATTCCTAAAATTTCAAAAATTTCGGTTTGTCCGCCTATATCTAAGTGGGACGTAGGCTCGTCAAAAATTAAAAAATCGGTTTCTTGAACTATGGTCTGCGCTATTAAAACCCTTTGCCTTTCGCCGCCTGAAAGCTCGTCAATGTTTCTGTCTGCAAAACTTTCAGTTTCCGTAAATTTCATAGTCCGTTTAACTATCTCGTAATCTTTTTCCGAAGGAATTTTAAAAAAATTCATATACGGGTATCTGCCAAACATTATAAAATCTCTTACGCTAAAGGGCAGAGAAAATTCAATATTTTGCGGCATAAACGCTATGATTTTTGAAAGTTCCGCTTTGCTTAAAGAAAACGGGTTTTGACCGTTTATTAAAATTTTTCCGCTAAAGGGCGTTAAAAGTCCGCAAAGTGTTTTTAACAACGCGCTTTTTCCCGCGCCGTTTTTTCCTATAATCGCGCAAAAAGAACTCTGCGCAATGTTTAAAGAGACGTCTTTTAAAACCGCCGTTTTATTATATCCTGCGCAAAGATTTTTTATCTCTATCATATTGTCCGCCGTCCGTTAAAAGGATATAAGTTCTCAGCTCTTTTTGTTTCTCGTAAGCAAAAACATAAAAAATATTCCGCCAAAAATTCCCGTAATCACGCCTACGGGAAGCATTGACGGCGCAAAGACCGTTCTTGCGATAGCGTCGCAAAAAGGCAAAAAAGACGCTCCTAAAAGCGCGCTTGCGGGTATAAGCGCAAAATGATTTGCGCCTATAATTTTGCGCATTATGTGGGGCGTCATAAGCCCTATAAAACCGATTACCCCGCACACAGACGCCGCGCAAGCCGCTATCAAAGACGCCGTCAAAAAAATTATTTTTACGGCTCTTTCAGCCTCAACGCCTATCGTTTTTGATTTTTCGCTTCCAAGCGACACGGCGTTGACGACATTGCCCGATAAACACAAAAATATAGTTCCTGCGATAATTACAGCGCCCGCCGCAAAAAGCAGCCTTTCGTCAACGGCTGAAAAGTCGCCCATAATCCAAATGAAAGCCGCTTGAATTTGCGCGGCTGAAAAAAGCGAATATACAAGCATTACTGCGGAAGAAAAAATATAGCTCATCACCACGCCCGACAAAATCATCGCGTTTGAATCAAAACGTTTTTGTCCGCTTAAAATATAAACCGCCGAAACGGAAATAAACGAACCGCAAAAAGAACAAAACGGAACAAAAAACACGCTTACCGAAGACAATTTCAAAAGTAAAGCGAGCGACGCTCCGAAAGCCGCCCCGCCAGACACGCCAAGCGTAAAAGGTTCGGCTAAAGGATTTCTTAAAATCCCCTGAAAAACGCAGCCGCTTGCGGCAAGTCCCGCGCCGACTATCGCCGCGGCTAAAACGCGCGGCAGGCGTATTGATTTTATTATTAAAACCGCGTCGTTTTCCCCTGAGCCAAACAACGCTTTAACGCAATTTACAAACGAAATATCGTTTGAACCCGACGACAAATCGAAAAAAAACGACAATATAAATAAAATAAATAGCGCAAGAAACGCTAAAGATATTTTGCCGCCGCAAAAACGCCGCGCCTGCTGGCATAGAGGGGATTTAAATTTTGCGCATAAAGCCATAATTTTATTTTTACCTGTCCGCATAAATTGTTTCAGCTAAAAACTGCGCGCCGTCTGCAAAAGTTTTCGGCGTAGGCGTAAAAAAAACGGCGGCGTCTATCATAAAAATTTTTCCGTTTGCAGCGGCTTTTAAAGTTTTATATTTTTTCCAAAAATCTATTTCAGAAGGCGCGATATCGCCCATATTCGCTAAAATGATAATATCCGGGTTTTTTGTTATAACGTCTTCTACGTCTATTTGAATATAGCGCGCGTTTAAGTTTTTATATATGTTTTCTGTCTTTGTGTAAAAATTGTAATCGTTCACAAAACTTTGCCCGCCCGCCGTGTATAAAGGCTTAGCTCCGACTTCCCAAAAGACGCTTTGCGTTCCGTTTTGCGTTATTGCGCCGTAGACGGCGCGAACGCTTTCTTTTGCCTCGTCCACGATTTTAGCGGCTTCGTTTCCTTTGCCGACTTTTTTTGCAAGCTCTAAATAATTTCGGCAAATTTCTTCAAAAGACATAGAAGTTTCCATAACGTAGACGTTTAATCCAAGCCTTGCCAATTTTTCTACCGCCGCTTTGCTGTTTCCTTCTTTAGTTGAAATAATTAAATCGGGCTTTAAAAAAATAATTTTTTCAAAGTCAGGCTCTAAAAGCGTTCCGATAATTTCTTTTTTTGTTTTTCCTTTGGGGCAATAAACGGTAATTGCGATAACTTCTTCGTCCATTCCTATTTCGTATAAACTTTCCGTAACCGAAGGAGCCAAAGAAATTACGCGCTTATATCCGCCTGCAAAAGAAACGGATGCAAAAAATAAAAACAATGCGGCGGTTATAAATTTTTTCATAGATTATCGCAGCCGCCTTTTAAAATTCAACGCCTTTTCTTGCTTTCGCGCCTAAATTGTAAGGATGTTTTATTTCTTTCATTTCCGTAACTAAATCCGCAATTTCTATAAGTTCACAAGGCGCGCCGCGCCCGGTAATCGCTACGTCGCAATTTTTTGAAAGCTCTTTTACCAAACTTATAAATTCGCTTTTATCAATGAAATTATCTCTCAAAGCTATATTAAATTCTTCCAAAACTATTAAATCGTATTTTTTAGCGTTTTTTGCGCCGTCTATAATTTCTTTAATTTTTGCAATTGCGGGCTTACATTTTTGCGCCGCTTCTTCCAAAGAAACGTTTTTAACGCAAAAAGGATGCTCTTTAGAATAAGAAAAAAAATCAAGATTAGGCAAAGCGGTCAAAATTTTTTGTTCGCCGTAAAATTCGTCCCCTTTGAACAATTGTATAAGGCAGACTTTAAACCCCTGACCTAAAGAGCGTATTATTTGCCCGACTGCAGCCGTAGTTTTGCCTTTGCCGTCGCCAGTATTAATAATAATCATATTATTACTCCAATAAAAAACCCGCTTTCGCAATAAAAGAAAGCAGGTTTATAAATACGTCGTTTTTCCTCTTTCCCAAGAAAGAACAGCTTATTAAATCGGTTAATAGACCGGGCTATAAACAAGAGATTTGCTCTGCAAAAATTTTGTTTTATTACCGTTGCTGGGCAGCGTCCGAATTAAAACGCCTTATAATTGGGCGTTTATTACGGAACTTCCTTTAACCGTTTGTCAAAAAAAAGAACGGATTGAAACGCAAATATTATACAAAATTTACCGCAAATACCGCAAAAAACATACGACAAGCAGTAGTCAAATGCGGTCAAAGAATTTAACGGCAGATACTGAAAGAGACCCTGAAATAGACACTGAAATAGACCCTGAAACGAGTTCAGGGTGACGCGTTCGCGTCAGTTTTGGGCGACGCGTTCGCGTCAGTTTTGGGCGACGCATTCGCGTCAGTTTTGGATGACGCATTCGCGTCAGGTTTTGGCGACGTGGATAAGGATGGCATTGTTGCCGTCGCCATGCCTCTATGCGTCCATGCGTCATGCATCTGTTGTCGCCTTTATCTAGCTGCCCATCTGCCTAGCTGCGTCTTTTTGCCGTTGTCTGTTGTCTGTCATGCTGAACTTGTTTCAGCATCTGCTGTTTTTTCAAGGTCGCTGCTTTTATTGCCGCTGTAATTTTATTTCTGAAACGACCAAAGACAGACCCTGAAAGAGACACTGAAAGAGACACTGAAATAGACCCTGAAACGAGTTCAGGGTGACGCGTTCGCGTCAGTTTTGGGTGACGCGTTCGCGTCAGTTTTGGGTGACGCGTTTGCGTCAGTTTTAGGTGACGCGTTTGCGTCAGTTTTGGGTGACGCGTTCGCGGCAGTTTTAGGCGACGCATTAGCGTCAGGTTTTGGCGATGTGGAGAAGGATAGCATTCCAGAATGTGGAATTGTCATTTAGGACAATTAGGACATTGACACTTTGCATTTTATTTGTTTATTTATTAGAGAGCGCAGGTTTTTATGGACGCTAAAATACTTTAGGATAAATTTAGAAAATGAAAACGAATTACTTTTTGATTATCGCTATATCGGTTTTTATAAGCGCGCCGCAGGCGGTTTTTGCCGCGGCTAACAGAAGCGCGTTTGAAACCGACTCTGCGGGAAAACAAAAAGCCGACGATAAAGTTCAATCTCAAAATGTTTTTGAAGAACAGCGCGATTTAAGCCGAGCAAATTCCGAAAGAGCGATGTCAGAATACGAGGCTCAACAGGCAAGACTTGACGCCGAACTTGAAAAACGCAGATTTCGCGAAATACAAAATGAATTGTCGCTGCAAAATGGAAACTCCGAGATTTTTAAACTTGAAGAAGACAAAGAAAATGAACCGAATTCGCGCGCGGAAATTACAAAAAACGAACAAACCGCTGGAAAAAGAAAAGCCGAAATCGCAAAGAAAACCAAAGAACTTGCCGAGAAAAAAGCGCAGCTTGAAAAACAAATAAAGAAAAGCAAATTTAAACCCAGCCCTTTAGACGGCGAAGAAATAACGCAAAACGCCGCAAAACCGGACAATGAAATAAGCGACGCGGAGCTTGAAAAAAATGTTACTCAATCCGAAGAACGCAGAATGAATCCCGCGCTTTTTAGGGCGGTTATCCCTGCGGATTTTTTTGTTAAAAACGGATACGAGCTTACTAAGAAAGCAAAAGACGAGATTGCAAAATACGCCGCGCAGATAAAAAAATTACAATACCGCAAAATAACGGTTGAAGGGCATTCTGATTCTTTAGAAACTCCGCTTGAGGCTAAGAGAACTTCTCGGTTAAGGGCAAAAGCCGTCTACGACGAGCTTATTGAAAACGAAATAGACGCTTCGCAAACGCAATACGTAGGTCTTGCGGATAGAATACGCGAAGAGACGAATAAAACTAAAAAGGGAAGATTTGCAAACCGAAGAACTGAAATATTTGTTGAATAATTAACAAATATTTTATAATTATTAAAAAGTTTTTATGTTATAATGAATAAATATAATAAATGAAAATAATAAATATATGATGGAGCCAATATGCCGAAAGCGTTAAAGCCGCGTATTTTTCAAATCTTAGCCGTTTTGTTTTTGGTAATCCCTGCCGCGCAGGCTGTTGATGTAAGCAGCTGGACGGGGTTATCTGCCGAGATAAGTTCTCCCACAACAAACGAAATAACTTTTACAAACAATTCAATTGTCTATGAGAATGCCGCTCTTCCTGTAATCAGCAAGCAAATTAATTTTAATTCAGGTGTTGGTTTAGTGACGCTGGATGCAAACGAAAAAGGGCGTATATTTAATTTTAGTGGTGGAAAAGGCAACTTTTATCACTCTATAAAGTTTGAAAACAGCAATAGCTCTAATAATGGAGGAGCAGTATATTTATTAAATGGTTCTATTGTAAATTTTTATGGAAATTCTACTGCGTTTGAAAATAACAGTTCTAATAGTCTTGGCGGTGGGGCAGTAAATGTTAACATCAATTCACAAATGTATTTTTCAGGTGATGACGTTGTTTTCTCTAGCAATTCAGCTTCAGATGGAAGCGGCGGCGCGGCAGTTGTTTGGAATAATTCTACAATGTTGTTTTCTACTATGAGCAAAGTATCTTTTACAAGTAATAGCGCGGATTCTGTTGGAGGAGCTGTAGGCGTAATCAATAGCAATCTTTTCTTTAATAATATAAGTACTATTACTTTTTCCCTAAATACAGCTCAAGAAGGCGGGGCAATTTATGCTGATAACAAATCAAATGTTCAATTCTTAGGTAATAATTCCATAATTTTTTCATCTAATACAGCATTAGGAAACGGCGGAGCTGTGGCGGCGTTAGATGCTTCTACAATGGCATTTTCTGGCGGGTCAGTATTATTTACAAGGAATGCTGTTACAGGTAATAATTCTGGCGGGGCGATTTCTGCGGTAGGCGGCGCAATAATAGAATTTGAAAATACCTCTCTTGTTTTTTCGTCAAATGCGGCAAATGGTAATGGCGGAGCTATTTATGCGTCTAATGCCCGCGCTAATTTTTTTAATAATACAGGGATTTCGTTTTCCTCAAATTCGGCAAATTATGGCGGGGCAGTTTTTGCTGCAGGTAGCTCAAATGTTCAATTCTCAAGTAATAGCTATATAAATTTTTCATCAAATACTGCAAAAATTTTCGGCGGAGCATTTTATTTAACAAACTCAACTCTGAATTTTACCAGCGGCTCTGTAGTTTTTGAAAATAATAGCGCAGGTAGGAATTCTAATAATGCGGCAGGCGGAGCTATATATGCTGTTCAAAATTCTCAGTTGAATTTTAGCAATCTATCAAATATTGACTTTACATCAAATATTTCTACAATTGGAACAGGATATGGCGGAGCAATTTCTTTAGCTGTTTCAACCGCTGCATTTTCAAACAATACGGAAATTAATTTTTCATCTAATCTTTCAGTGCAAGGCGGAGCTATTTACGCAAATAGCAATTCAGACATTCAGTTTTCAAACAATGATTCCATAAAATTTTTATTAAATTCTGCAAGTCAATATGGCGGTGGGGCAATACATTTAGAGAACTCTTCTCTAACATTTAATGACAATAATTCTGTATTTTTTACGGGAAACATCATTCCTAAATCAGGCGGCGGTGCGATATATTTACAAAATTCAACTCTAACATTTACTAATAATAATTCTGTGCTTTTTTCGTCAAATTCGGCATATCAAGGCGGCGCGATATATTTACAAAATTCAACTCTAACATTTGCTAATGCTAATAATAATTTTGTGCTTTTTTCGTCAAATTCGGCAAATCAAGGCGGAGCGATATACAATGGTATTGGCGGCGTATTGAATTTGGGAGCTATAAGCGGGGGAAGTATAACATTTAGCGGAAACAGAGCGACAAACGGAAACGATATTTATCAAAATATGTACAGCACTACAAATATAAACGGTCTAGGCGATGTGGTGTTTAACGGCGGCATAGAAGGGTTTGGAGTAATAAATAAAATAAATGACGGAAAAGTATATTTTAATGCGGGGTCAAAGACAAATTTTGGCGGGACATTTAATATAGAGGGCGGCATAGTATATTTTTCTACGTCTGCGACAATAGATACGCTGAAAATAAGCGGCGGCGGCTTGGGGCTTGACGTTGATTTTTCATCAGTGTCAAATTCAAGCACAAGTTATATATATACTACGACTACAACTATATTGTCAGGTAATTTGTATGTTACCATAGAGCAAATCCCAAATGTAAGTTCAAATACTGCTGTAATATTTGCAAAAAACACCAATATCAGTGAAATTTTTGACTCAATATATGTAAATGGCGTATTAGCTAATGCGCATTATAGTTTTGAATGGGCGCAAGATTCATTAAAACCAGAGTATAGCTTTACTGGTTGGCTTATATATGATAACAATATAAAAATATGGAATCCGTTTGTGGAGCAGTATAGAAATATAACGGCAGGACAAACGATAACATTATCTGATAATATAACAGCAAAGAGCGGCGACAATAATGCGTTCGGCTCGACTAGCAACAGCAATATAACAATAGACGGGGCGGGGTTTGTTTTAAATTCTGCAAATAATACAAATTTGGGTTTTGTATTGAATAATTCGTCAGTAACGTTTAAAGGCATAAGTTTTCAAAATTTTCTGAACGATGCTTCAGGCGGCGCAATACAAGTTGTTTCGGGTTCAACGGTAAATTTTATAGGACAAATAAATTTTTCAAGCAATAGAGCCTTATCTGGCGGGGCTATATACGCAAGCGGCGCGGTAATAGGAGTTGTAAATTCTACAATAACTTTTTCATCCAATTCGGCAAACTCGGACGGCGGGGCGATTTATGCTGA
>JAISLV010000159.1 GCA_031277075.1 Endomicrobium sp.
TTTTGTTTGTCGCCTCTTAGCTTAAAGGCTTCCGCTCCAAGCTCCTGCACGGCAAGCCTCACTTGAAAAGGCTGCGCGGAAGACGGCAAAGGTTTTCCTATGCTTACCGTTACGGGATAAGGCACATATTTTGGGATACGCCATTTAAGTTTTCTATCCACAAAAGAAAAGGTTGAACCCCAAATTCTGTCTAAATGCAGAGGAATTATTGGAACGTCCAAATTTTTCACCACAAACTCGTAGCCTCTTTTAAAAGGGAGCATTAAACCCGTTCTCGTAAGTTCGCCTTCGGCAAAAATACAGACGAGCAGACCGTCGCGTATTGAACGGCGCGCCTCTCTTAAAGCGGCGATTATGGCTTTGGGGTTTCCATGCGGCTCTATTGGAATGCTGTTTGAAGAATCCAAAAAAGGTTTTAAGAAAGGATGTTCGCTAAATTCCTTGCCGACAAAAAATTTTATCGGGCGTTTTATGGCGGAAAAAATCAGCACGGTATCTATATATGATACGGAATTTGAAACTATTAAACCGCCGCCGGACGGCAAGTTTTCATAGCCTACGGTTCTTATTTTATAAAACGTATGGTTTAAAAACCATATAAAAACGTGCATCGCCAAAACGGGTTTATTTATCGCGCCAAGAAGAAGCGCGACGATTACGCACACAAGCGCAAGCGTTATCGTCCAGCCCGCCACATATGGAATAAATCTTAAAATAGTAACGACGATAAGCAAAGCGAGAAACACCGCCGTAAGAAGCAAAGCCTTTGGAAAAACTAGAGCTATTATCAATCTTTTTAATTTTTTCATATAAACAAATTCTAATTTTTATCCGCCGGCAACCCGCGTAAGAAGAGCCGTCGGCTGATAAAAATTTGAGTCCTTTTAAACGGCTAAAGAAGCCGCTATTTGTTTGATTTTTTTAAAGTCGGTTTTGCCGTTGCCTAATAAGGGGAACTCTTCAATTTTATAGAAGTTTTCTTTTTTAGGGATCCAAAGATTTGGGAATTCTCTTTCTTTTAATTTATTGATTATATAGGCAATGTCCGCGTCGCCTTTATAAAGCACGACAAGTTTTTCGCCTTTTTTATCGTCTAAAACAGAAGTTACCACAGCAAAACGCTCTTCAACGCCGGCAATTTCGTGTATCTCTTCTTCAATTCTGATATGCGGCACCATTTCCCCGCCGATTTTGCTGAAACGCGATAATCTGTCTGTAATGGCTATAAAGCCGTCTTCGTCTATTATAGCTATGTCGCCCGTAACATACCAGCCGTCTCTAATAACTTCTGCGGTTTTTTGCGGGTCGTTCAAATATCCTTTCATAACGTTAGGCCCTTTTATTAGGAGTATTCCCTCTTGTCCAAAGGGCATTAGCTCGTAAGTTTCGGGGTTTGCTATTTTTGCGGCGATACCGGGCATAGGGTGTCCGACGGTTCCAAATTTATTGCCGACCTGCATTTTTTTAGTTTTGGAATTTATATAACAAGGCAGTCCCAAAGAAACTATAGGAGCGAGTTCCGTAGCTCCGTATCCCTCGTAAATAGGTTTTTGAAATTTTTCGTAAAAAGCCCTAGACACATGGCGTTTTAATTTTTCTGCGCCCGCTATAATAAGCCTTAACGACGCAAATTGTTCTACGCTGCATTTTTTAACGTAAGAATTTAAAAAAGTGGGCGTTGAAACCAAAAGCGTGCATTTATATTTTTCAACAATCTCGCCTATTTTTTGAGCTTCCACAGGGCTTGTGTGCAAAGCCGCCGCTATCCCGTAATAAGCCACCAGCCAAACGGTAATCGTATACCCGAAAGAATGAAACAGCGGTAAAATGCCTGCAAGAACGTCGGCGTCGGTTAAATTGATTAAAGATACCGCCGCCTCAATATCGGCGATTATATTTTGATGCGTAAGCATTATGCCTTTAGGCTCGCCTGTGGTTCCGCTTGAAAATACGACGGTAGTTAAATCGTCAATATTTTTGACGTCGCCTTTAACGTATCTTTTTACAAGGAAACGCGCGGGCAAAATTAAAGCCGCGATTAAAATTTTTAGTTTTTCGGCGGTTTTAATATCCGCGTTTATATCTTCGGCAAAAGACGATATATCGTCAAAGCAATGGAGATTTATTTTATTGGTAAAAACGCGGGAAGTGATTATCTGCTTAATGCCGCATTGTTTTATGCAAGACTCAAGCGTTTCTTTTGAAGAAGTAAAATTTAAATTTACGGGAATTTTCCCGGCAAAAGCCGCCGCTATATTTACTATTACGCTTGCAATAGTAGTAGGCAAAAGTATGCCGACCATTTCATTAGGGGTATCTTTTACGCCTATACGCCTAGACATCGCCGCGGCAGCCGTAAACAATTTCAAAAAATTTAAACTTTTTTCCAAATCCCCGTAAGCGAGTTTAAAAGGATGTCTGCGCATTTCATAAATAAAGCCTATATGCAGTTTTTTTTGGCTTTTGCCTCTTAGTTTAAAGGCTTCCGCGCCGAGTTCTTGAACGGCAAGGCGCACTTGAAAGGCTTGAGAAGACGACGGCATTTGTTTTCCTATGCTTACGGTTATATTATAAGGTATGGTTTTTGGAAAACCCCATTTAACTTTGCCGCCCGCAAAAGAAAAAGTTGAACCCCAAATTCTGTCTAAATGCAAAGCGATTATCGGCGCAGAAAGTCCGCGCGCAATAAACTCAAAACCTCTTTTAAACGGAAGCATATTCCCCGTTCTTGTAACGTCGCCTTCGGCAAAAATGCAAACCAAACCGCCCGCTTGTATAGTAAGCCTCGCTTCTTTCAAAGCGTTTGCTATAGTTTTCGGACCGTCTTCTTCGCCTATAGGAATGCCGTTTGTGCTGTCTAAAAAAGGTCTCAAAAAAGGATGTTCGTAAAACTCTCTTCCGAAAAAAAACTTTACGGGTCTTTTTATAGCGGAGTAAATCAAAACGTGGTCTATAAAAGAAACCGAGTTTGAAACTAAAAGCGCGCCTCCGCTTTCGGGTATATTTTCATATCCGACCACTTTTATTTTATATATTGTGCGGGTTGCAATCCAAATAAGGAAGTGAATTATTAAAACGGGTTTTACTACGCATATCACGGCAAAAGATGCGACTGCGGCAAGCAAGACGGAAGTGAGCGTCCAGCCGAAAGCAGGGTGTATGAATTGAAAAATTGACACCACGCACAGCAAAACTATTACAGCGGCTATCATAGCCATCGCTTTTGAAAAAAGCATCGTTCTTAAAAAACTTTTTCTTTTTTTCATAATTGGCGTCTCTAAAACCTAGATACTGCGTCGCAAGCGTATAAAAAAACTTGCGGCGCGCAAAGTCGCAGCGTCGCGAAAAATCGTAATCCACACTTTGTTTTTTACCCGATGAAACTGCAGGATACCCCTGCGGTTAAAAATAGCTTGGCAATGATAAAAATTATGGATGTTAAGAAAAAAAGAATGCATTTTCAATATGGGCGTCTTGCAAAAACCTATAATGTTCGTAATTGCCGCAAATTTTACGGCAGTTCAAAGAAGAAAATGCAAGCCGCGTCCTAAGAGCGATGACGAACAAATTTTCTGATGCCCTAAAGCCGCAGAGACAATGTCTCAAGGCGCAAAGCAAGGACGGGCGTTAGGGTTTTTAGAGACGCCAATAAATAAACGGAAATAATTATAGCAAAATACATTGACAAGCCGCAATACAACGAATATGAGACAAAGGAAAGGTATTAACCGCGACGGCAAAACCAGAAATGAATTTGCATTAGCGGCAGACGACAACTGCGGTCTGGGAACGTCTATCTTTTGTTGTTTATTATTAATCTATATCGCCGATTGCTTCTGGGAACTTTGTAAGCTGCCAAATTAATATACGGGCATTTCTAAGACCTTAACGCCCATTCTTGGCGCGCAGGCGTTCATTGCTTTTTTAATCTTCTTTTTTTGTTTTATCGTTTAATAGCCACCATTTTCCCGTCTGCGTAATTTCAGGCGTAACTTTTTGTCCCATCACGGGAGTAAGCAGCTTAATATCTTCTTTTTCCGCTAACTCTGAAACTAATTTTATTGA
This sequence comes from Endomicrobium sp., assembly GCA_031277075.1. Lineage (GTDB taxonomy): Bacteria > Elusimicrobiota > Endomicrobiia > Endomicrobiales > Endomicrobiaceae > JAISLV01. The sequence goes on from JAISLV010000159.1 coordinate 4,066, forward strand.
TTCGTCCCATTCGTGCAAAGCCAAATCAAAAACCGCCCAATGCGTAGGGAGCAATAGGGATGCGTTTATATCTTTCATCACTTGAATTACTTCCTGCGGGAACAAATGCGTATTCGGCCATGCAGGATTCCAGCCGTCAATTTCTATAAACGCCAAATCAAAAGCTCCGTATTTGCCGCCTATTTCTTTGAAAATGTCGCCGTATCCAGTGTCGCCGCTTACAAAAATATTCTTTTCTTTACCTTTTATTATATACGACGCCCAAAGCGATTTGCCCCTGTCTTTCTTTTTTCTGCCTGAATAATGTACGGCTTTTTCCGCAGTTATTATAACGCCGTTTGCGTTAAAAGAGTCGCCCCAGCCCAATTCGTATATGCGTTCTTTAGGTATCCCCCAGCTTTTAAGGTGCGCGCCTACGCCCAGAGGAACTATGAATTCCGTATCGGACTTTTTTAAATACTTTATCGTGCGGTATTCAAGATGGTCGTAATGGTCGTGCGTTAAAACGGCGTAATTTATACGAGGCAAATCTTTTCTTTTTATAGGCGATTTATCGTATCGTCTTGCGGCAAACCAAACAGGCGCGGCGTTTTGCAATACGGGGTCAAAAGCAAAACGAACGCCGTCAAGCTCTAAAATAAAAGAAGAATGCCCAAGCCAATAAACCGCGTAATTTTCAGGGGTCTGCGGAAAACTTTCTTTTGTAAGAAAATTTTTTGGCAACTCAATTTTCGGCGCATGCGGCGAACGGAATAAATGTCTTGCCATACCGCCCTTACCGCCCGTTCTTCTTTCGGGGTATCGTTCAAGGGTTTTAGGACTTACAAAATGTCCTTCCTTATAATAAGGAAGTTTTTCAAACTGCGAAATATCTGAAGCAGACGGCAGTTTTCCCATACTTTTATAAACATAGCAAGCCGTAAAAGAGACAAAGATAAAAATCGCAGCCGCAGCCGCTATAAAAAGTTTAAACAATTTTTTCATCATATTTGTTATTGTATTACAGAAAAATAAATTTGGCAAGCCGCGCCGCATTAGTTTCAAAATGTAAAATGCCAAATAGCGTAAAAAACCCGCCTTGACGCCGCCCAAAACTGACGCGAAGCGTCACCCTGAACTCGTTTCAGGGTCTCTTTCAATGTCTCTTTCAAAGTCTCTTTCAAGGTCTCTTTCAAGGTCTGTATTTGACTTTTTTCACAACGAGATGCTGAAACAAGTTCAGCATGACGAACCTTGAATCCCTGTATTATAAGAGGTTTTTAGAAACAGCGTTTTTATAAAACTATAAACTGACAAGTAGCGTCTCTAAAAAACCCGCCTTGCGTCGCCCAAACACTGACGCGAAGCGTCACCCAAAACTGACGCGAAGCGTCACCCTGAACTTGTTTCAGGGTCTCTTTCAGGGTCTGTTTCAGTGTCTCTTTCAAAGTCTCTTTCAAGGTCTGTATTTGACTTTTTTCACAACGAGATGCTGAAACGAAAATACCATATAGCGTTTTCAGTATGACGAACCTTGAATCCCTGTATTATAAGAGGTTTTTAGAGACAGCATTTTTATAAAATGGTATAATATTTGGCAGGTTTATTAGAGACGGTTAAGAGGATTTTATGACAGAATTTGTTCATCTTCACAATCACACCGAATATTCGCTTTTAGACGGAGCTTGCAGGCTTACCGACGACAAAGGCAAACCCGGCGAATTGTTTAACTTAATAGCCAAAGAATACAAAATGCCCGCGCTTGCCATTACCGACCACGGCAATATGTACGGCGCGATGGAATTTTACTGGGCGGCAAAAGAAAGCGGCATAAAACCTATTATAGGGTGCGAGGTTTATGTGGCGCCAAAGTCGCGTTTTGACAGAGAAGTTGATAAAACCGAAGACGGAGGCGGAAAATACAATCATTTAACCCTTCTTGCAAAAAACTATAACGGCTATAAAAATCTTATGAAAATTGTAAGCGTTGGGTTTTTGGAAGGATTTTACTATAAACCCCGCGTTGACAAAGAAATTTTAAGAAAATACGGCAGAGATTTAATAGCTTTGTCGGGGTGTTTGGCGGGCGAAGTGGCGTTTTTTCTTACAAAAGAAAATTACGATAAAGCAGAAAACGCCGCTATTGAATACCGCGACATTTTCGGCGCGGAAAATTTTTACCTTGAAATAATGGACAATGGGCTTGAAGACCAAAAAAGAATTATACCCGGCTTGCTTGAACTTTCAAAAAAAACGGGCATTCCCCTTGTCGCCACTAACGACTGCCACTTTTTAAGAAAAGAAGACGCGCCTACCCACGACATACTGCTTTGCATAGGCACAAATAAAACTCTTAACGATGAAAAAAGGCTGCGTTTTGGTTCCGACCTCTTTTATTATAGAAGCGCGCAAGATATGATAAAAACTTTTGACTATATCCCGCAGGCTATAAAAAACACTTTAGAAATAGCCGAAAAAACAAACCTTGAAATAAACACGGACAAACTTTTACTTCCGCAATTTCCTCTGCCGCAAGGCTATAAAACCGACGCGGACTATCTAGAAGCGCTTTGCAGGGAAGGTCTTAAAAAACGTTATGCCGTTGTAAAACCCGAACATACCGACAGACTAAATTACGAGCTTTCCGTAATAAACAGAATGGGTTTTGCATCTTACTTTTTAATAGTCGCAGACTTCATAAAATACGCCAAAGATAAAGGCATACCCGTAGGTCCGGGCAGAGGTTCCGGCGCGGGAGCTATGGTGGCTTATACGCTCGGCATTACTGACATTTGCCCGTTAAAATACGGGTTGCTTTTTGAAAGATTTTTAAACCCCGACCGCATTTCTATGCCTGACTTAGACATAGACATTGCAGACAGCGGACGCGAAGAAGTGATAAATTATGTGCGCCGTCAATACGGCGAAGAAAAATGCGCGCAGATTATAACTTTCGGCTCTATGCAGGCAAGGCTTGTAATAAAAGACGTTGCGCGCGTTATGGGTTTTACGCCGACAGAATCTAACAATATCGCAAAACTGATACCTTTCGGCTCAAGCATTGCCGAAGCCTTGCAGGTTTCGCACGATTTAAAACGCCTTATCGGAGCCGACGCGCGCATTGCAAAACTTATCGCCGCGTCGCAAAAACTTGAAGGCTTAAAACGCCATACAGGCGTCCACGCCGCAGGCATGCTTATAGCAAACGAAGAAATTACAAATTATTCGCCGCTTGCCAAAGGCTCAAAAGATATTGTCACAACGCAATACGACGGCATAGTTTTGCCGCAGCTCGGGCTGCTCAAAGTAGATTTCTTGGGTTTGCGCACGCTTACAATTATAGACGACTGCGTAAAATTGATAAAAGAAAAAAATCCGAATTTTGACATAGACCAAATACCGCTTGACGACCAAACGACTTACGACCTTCTTACGCAAGCCAAAGTTTTGGGCGTTTTTCAGCTTGAAAGCAAAGGCATGCGCGACTTGATAAGGAAACTAAAACCAAATACAATAGACGACGTCATCGCTTTAATAGCTCTTTACCGACCGGGACCTATGGGTTCGGGCATGCTTGACGATTTTGTCAACAGAAAACACGGTAAAGCCGCCATAAAATACGATCACCCTTTACAAAAACCTATCCTTGAAGAAACTTACGGAGTAATTTTATATCAAGAGCAGGCGATGAAAATGTCTACGGCTTTAGCGGGCTTTACGCCGGGACAATCCGATAAACTGCGAAAGGCTATGAGCAAGAAAAACCCCGAAGTATTTAAAGAGCAGAGGGAAAAATTTGTCAAAGGCGCAAAAGAAAAAGGCATAGACGCAAAAACCGCCGACAAAATTTTTGACAATATTGAAAAATTCGCAGGCTACGGCTTTAACAAATCGCATTCGGCGGCTTACGGCGTAGTTTCTTACAGAACCGCGTATTTAAAAGCCAATTACCCGCTAGAATATATTACGGCTTTGCTAAATTCTGAAATCGGGCGTTCGGCGGTAAAAGACAATGAAGACAGCAGGCTTGTAACCTATCTTGAAGACGCGGGACAGTTTAATATAAAAATTTTGCCGCCGGACGTTCAGCATTGCGGCGGGAAATTTAAAATTGAAGGCAAAAATATACGTTTTGGTCTGCTTGCCGTTAAAAATGTAGGCGAAAATTTAACGCAGTCTATAGAGCAGGCAAGAAAAAACGGCGGGAAATTTAAAAGCTGGGACGACTTTTTGCAGAGAATAGATTTAAAATCCACAAATAAAAAAGCTCTAGAAAGCCTTGCAAAAGCGGGCGTTTTTGACGGGCTTTGCAGCAAAAGCGTTAAAAACGGCGATTCAATTGCCGAAAAAACCGAAAAAAAACTCGCTATTAGAAGTTCGCTGCTTACAAGCATAGATTCTTCGGTAGATAAAGCTCAAAAAATTAAACAAGACAAAGAATCTTCTCAAGGATTTTTATTTGACAGCGCGGCGGAGATAACGCAAAACTCTACGCTTATTAAAGCAAAACCGCTTGAAGCCTTTGAGGCTTTAGAGTTTGAAAAAGAAGTGCTGGGCTTTTATCTTTCAGGGCATCCTTTAACCCCTAAAAAAAGAGATTTAATCGCGTATTCAAATTACAGGTTAGACCAATTGCCGCAGCCAAAAAACGACGTTGATTTTAAAACCGCAAAAATTGTCAGAGTGGCGGGCATGATAACGTCAATAAAAAGAGCCGTTTCTAAAGCCAAAAAAGAGCCATATGCAAAGTTTAAAATTGAAGATTTGCACGGCAGCGTTGAAGCGGTTTTGTTCCCTAAAAATTACGAAAAATTTCAAAATTATTTGACGCCAAACAATATAGTAGTTATAAAAGGTTTAATTATGGGAACCGAAGGCGCGCCTGAAATTATAGCCGAAGAAATGTATAGCATAGACGAAGCGCGCAAGAAGTTTGCGCCAAACTGCGGGCAGGCGCATATAAAGTTTTCAACCACAAGATACGACGACGATTTATGCCATGAGCTAATAAAGATATTAAAAAAACACAAAGGCGCGGCAAAAGTGTTTTTAGATTTAGAAGACCAGCGCGGAAACTATTTAATAGAGACGTCTTATCTTTGCGATTGTTCAGACGCCTTTATAGACGCCGCAGAAAAAGCCGTAGGCGCAAAAGACAGCGTAGAGCTAAAATACTCTTAACCGTTTTCCCCTTTGCAAAGGGGAAAACGGGCAGCTAGGAAGTTAGGCAGTTGGGAAGTTAAGCAACGGCAAAGACAAACGGCAAAACGACAGATGCTGAAACAAGTTCAGCATGACGGACACGACAACAGCAGATGCTGAAACAAGTTCAACATGACGAATTAACTAATTGGGCGTCTTGCAAAAACCTATAATGTTCGTTCTTGCCGCAAATTTTGCTGTAGGGCAGAGAAGAAAATGAAGGGCGTCCTAAGAGCAAGGACGGACAAATTTTCTGATGAAGAAATGCCGCAGAGACAATGTCTCTCAAGGCGCAAGGCAAGGACGGGCGTTAGGGTTTTTAGAGACACAAAGGGGAATTAACGGCTTTATTGTCTGCGCGGACGGAATTTGTAGTTTGTCTTTGTATTTGTCTTTTGCCGTTGCCCAACTTCCCAGCCGCTTAACTTCTTAGCTGCTTTTGTTCGCGGGAATTGATTTTTATGAGCGTTTAAGTTAGAATTATAATCTATGGTAAAAAAATATTGTTTTATTCTTTGCGTTTGTTTTATTTTTTTACGCGGGGTTGCGGGAGCCGCAGTTACCGTCGGAAATTTTAACGAGCTGCAAGCCGCCGTCCAAAACTCAAATAATGCGGATATTAAAGTAACCGCCGACGTTCTACAGTTTAACGCCAACCTTTTTGCCCCTGCAAATTCCGTTCGTTTCAATTTTGAAAGCGCGCCGCCTTCAGGTAAAACTTTATTTTCAGGCGGCGGGCTTTACTCCGGTTTTTCATTTCAAAATAAAAGCGCCGTTTCTTTTGAAAATATGAGTTTTTCTCAGATGAGTTCGCAAGTAAGAGGCGCGGCGTTTTCTCTTACAAATTCTTCCGCGTCTTTTAAGGGCGAAACGGGTTTTTACAGCAACGAATCTCAAGATATGGGAGGAGCTTTTGAAATAGACTCTTCTTCGATCGTTTTTTTGGGAGCGGTTGAGATAACTTCAAATTCCGCAAAATATTCAGGCGGAGGTTTTATCGCTTCAGACAATTCAACGATAAAGTTTGGCGGCGGCGTAAGAATATCGGCAAATTCGTCTTTAAACGGCGGAGCGTTTACGAGCGACGCTGCAACCGTTATATTTGACGCGGCGGCGTCTCAAAGCGTTTTTGAAAAGAATACGTCCTCTTTTGACGGCGGAGCTTTTTACGCTTCAAAATCCGATATTTTTTTTAACGGGGAAATTTTATTTAAGGAAAATTCTTCGGGACAATACGGAGGAGCGGGATATTTTGAATATTCAACGGGAGTTTTTACAAACGCAAAATTTTATTCAAATTCAGCGGGCATGTCTGGCGGAGCTTTGTATGCGAAAAATTCTTATATCGTCATCAAATCAACCTCAGGGCAGAAAAGCGTTTTTAATGGAAACACGGCAAACGCAAAACCCAACGCTTTACACGCGCAAGAAAGCGTAATAATCTTTCAGACGCAAGCGGCAAGCTCAATTGAACTCTATGACGGATTGTCGGCTGATGAAAATTCCGTTTTGGTCTATGAAGGAGAGGGAACTTTTGAACTTTACGGCGATATGTCTAAAAATTACGGGGATTTAACGATAGCCGCATTAAACGGAGGTTCTTTTAACATAAACGCGGGCGGCGTTTTAAACGCAAAAACGCTGACAAACGCGGCGGGTTCAAAAATTGACGCCGCGCTTAACGGGCAAGCCGACATTATTGCGGCGCGCCGCTTAAACAATAACGGAGTTTTGTCGGTTGATTTAGGCGATAAAATAAAAGTTGAAAACGATGTCGCTCTTAACGGCGCGGTTGAAATTTACGCGGATTTGTCAGACGGCGATTTTAGAAAAGCCGCGTATAA
>JAISLV010000166.1 GCA_031277075.1 Endomicrobium sp.
AATGTTGAATGTTGAATGTTGAATGTTGAATGTTGAATGTTGTGCCATATCATAACCCGCTTTTTTGTTTGGACGTGATTATATCAAAAATGCCGCATTGCGACAATTTTTTTCTACAAGAAGCAGCTCATATTCGTCGTTTGTAATTATGTATTTTCGCCTTTAGACAAATCTAAAGGAAGTTTATAAGCGCTGATTGCGGCAGCGTAGGTAAGAGCCGTTTAAAGACAATATCGCCCGCGCTTTGCGAAAGAACATTTGGGTGTCTCTAAAAACCTAACGCTCATCCTTACCGCGCCTTGAGACATTGTATCTGCGAATTGCTGCATCAGAACATTTGTCCGTCCTTGCTCTTAGGACGCCCTCATTTTCTTCTTTGCACTGCCGCAAAATTTGCGGCAGTTGCGAATATTATAGGTTTTTAGAGACACCCATATTGTGTTTAGCTTTTAATAGCACATAATATGGAATATCTCTGTAGTATACATTGGTGTCTGAAATACACCCATAATCTGAGACATTAACTCCAACGCCAAAATAAATATCTTTAAAAACTTTTACGTCAAATTCAATCCCTGCATAATATTTATCCGTAGCGTCGTATAAACCATCATAATTGTTAGAGCCTGAAATATTATATTTTGACGTTAAATCTCTTCCTGATTTCAGTATTAAGTCCAATCCAACTCTTTTATGACTTAGCTGTATTATGAATTGATCTTGTTTGTCATAGTCAAATTATTTTTTCATAACATGCTCCAAAGATGTCGTGTATTTCCCAATAGCATCATCATAAACTTTATTTGTCCATCCTTCTAAATCCTCAAACAACTGCATATTCCTATGCCCTATACATTTTTTCTCATATGCGTCGCCTTTTTTCCCTCGCTCAAAATATTCTTCAAGAGATTTAGTATAGTAATGATTTCCTCTAATCTTTCTTGCAGTCAATCCGCAAGGAATATCAAAACTCCTGCTAATCCCAAGATCTTTTTTGTTTTCGTCAACAGTTTTGCCAAATGTGAAAAAGCGATTGGATATAAGCGAGCGCGGACTGACGAGGCGCGGATTTAAAATACACCTGCAAGAACAAACGCTTGTTTCATCTAGCTCTCCTCTTTTTTTATAATTTTCTATTACTAAGCCTTGAGGTTTTGTTTTATGTCCCGATGAGCCGTAAGTAGCGAGATTGATTAAAATCTGTTCGCAATCTTCAAAATCTTTTAAAAAATCAGGAATAGAATCGTATTGTATAGGCACAATGAATTCATCTAAATCCATTATTATCATCCACTTTGTAGAAAATTTATATTTTTTAATTGCATCTTCATATGCCGCCATCTGCTTAAATTTTCCGGGAAAAAATTTATATACAACGGTTTTTTCATCTATATAAGGTTTTAAAACTTCTCTTGTGTTGTCAGTACTGCCATTATCGTAAATATAAAATTTTTCAACTCCAACAATTTTATGATATTCAATCCATTCTTTTAAATAAGGCGCTTCATTTTTTGCAATAGATGCAATAGCAAGTTGACAAGAACATCCCCTGCTAAATGCTTTATATTTATCTTTTCTAATCATTAAAAGAAAATAATTTAAAATACCGCACTGGGCAATAAGCATAACCATATGCCGCCATGGCCTATAGGGAATAAAGTTACTGCAAAACCTGATAAAACGAAGCTTTATTAAATAAAATGTATCCAAGCACAAACTCCTTTTTTAGAATGTTAGCAAAGTCTATTCTTTGTCTTAATACCTTTTAATATTTTATGTAATAATTTACAGCATAGTTTGCAGGACGATTTTCCATTGATGTTGGAACAATGCGCGAAGCGTCAAAATTTATCCCATTGCGAGAAGAGCCTCCTCCTCCATTAGTTTGATGATTAGCGCCACCCTCCAATGCAAATACTCCTGATGAGCGAGAAAAATAAGCATATGTGTTGTTAGCGCTACCTGCAGTTCCTACAATATTTCTTATTGCATCGCCTTGTACTTGTCCTAGCGGGTTTGCGGTTACAGTAATATTGGTTTTATTTTGGTTTGGGTCTGAACCTTTGTTTGACACATTTATTGTCTGGCTGCCTGCTCCCCTTAAAAACATTCCTTGAAAATTTGGGAGTCTGAACTTTCCTCCGCCCGCGCTGCCGTATAATGAGCCTATTACTGCAAATAAATCGGGGTATTCGCTTTGATTTACTTCTTTGCCGTCGCAAGGTAAATAGCCGCTTGGCGCGCCGTTTCCTGCAAACGCTATTACTGTTCCTACAGGAACGCCATTATTTGCTCTATCTGTCGTCTTTGCATGTTGCGCATTTGTTGCGTTATCCGCGTTGGTTGCAGTGGTCGCAGTGGTTGCAGTGTCTGCCGTTTTTGCATGTTGCGCATTTGCCGCAGTGGTTGCAGTATCTGCTGTCTTTGAGTGTTGCGCATTATCTGCATTAGTTGCGTTTTCTGCCATTTTTGCATTGTCAGCGTTTTCCGCCGTTTTCGCGCGCTCGGCGTTTTCTGCGCTGTCTGCCGTTTTTGCGTGCTGCGCGTAGGGCTGCGTCATTATCTTTTCTCTAGGCGTCATCGCTTTGCCATCTATTGATAATTCCAGCCAAATGTCTTTGTGCTTTTGCCATTCTATTTCGGGTTCCAAAACTACCGAAAATACTCCGTCACCATTTGGCGTAACTTTGTGATCTTCATAATATAAACTCATCCCAGCAGTTTCTGCGTTAAAATATTCAAACCGCAGCTTCCTCTCTTTCCCGCTCAAAGGAACTGTATATCCTTTAAGCCTGCCGTTGTATCTTATTTCATTGGTTATTTCGCTGTTTCCTGCGCTTACAAATCCTAAAACCACAAAAACTACTATCCCCGCCAAAATAATTTTTTTCATTTTCCCCTCTTGTTTTATTATAAAAACAAAAAACCGACGCTTTATTCTCGCATAGCGAGCTTAAAGCGCCGGTTAGGGAAAACTATTCAAATTTAAATTTGACTTTTTCTTTAAAATTACTTCAAAAATAAAATCTGTTATGTTGTATGTTGTATGTTGTATGTTGTATGTTGTATGTTGTATGTTGTATGTTGTATGTTGTATGTTGTATGTTGTCATTTGGCAATCCATTTGTCTATTCTCAGACGTCATTATATCAAAATATTTATGCGCAACAATTTTGAATTCAGAGCAATCCGTTTTCTTTAAAGCTGAAATATCCGCCTGAAGATGAAATTATTATGTGGTCTAAAAGTTCAATTTCTAAAGTTTTTAACGCGTCTTTTACGGACTGCGTAGCAATTATGTCGTTTTGGGACGGGGCTAAACTTCCTGCGGGGTGATTGTGCGATATTATTACGGACGCGGCTTTTGAGACAAGCGCAAATTCGGCAAGTTCTCTTGGGAAAATTGCAGATTTGTTTATAGTGCCTGCCGAGACTTCCGCAAAATTTAAAACTTTATTGCTAGAATTTAATAATATTGCATAAAACTTTTCTTTGCTTTCGCCGCTTAGACGGGCTTTGAGATAGTTCACAACTTCGTCGGGCGAAGAGAGAGTTTCTCTCTCTTTTATTTCAAGTCCTGCGTATTTGACGGCAAAAAATCTTAAAAATTTTAATAAAGCGGCGGAATAATTCTTTAATCCTTTAATTTGTATTAGTTCCGAAATGTCCGCGTCTACAACGCCTTTTAAAGAGCCGAACTTTGCCAATAACTCTTTTGCTATAGGCTTTACGTCTTTGCGCGGAAGCGCGTAAATAAGCGCAAATTCCAAAATCTCATATTCGGCTAAAGCCGACAACCCTGAAGTTAAAAATTTGTCCAGCAGTCTTTGTCTGTGTCCTTGATGATCCTGCCTAATTGCCATTAAAAGTCAACCTTTCGGCGTTCCTCTTTTTTTTGCGCCGTAAATTTTTTCAACTCTAATACTTTCTCTTTTGCGCGTTTTGAACGTTTTCTTTTTTGGCGTCTTATTTTTTCTATCGCTCGGCGTTTTTTTGAAAGTTCTCCTAAAATTTTTTCTTCTATTTTTTCTATTAAAGTTCTTCTGGCAAAAAATCTGTTGAGACCTTGCGTTCTTTCTTTGTCGTATTTCACTTCAATGCCCGATGGAATATGTTTTAAATGCACGGCGGTTTCAACCTTGTTGACGTTTTGCCCGCCTTTTCCTGAAGCGCGCGTAAAACTTTCCTCTATATCGGTTTCTTTTACGCCGCATTTTTTAAACATCTTGCCTAGAGCGTTTTGCTTTTTTAGGCTAATCATATTTTTATTCCAAGTTCTTTAAAATTTTCTTCCAGCTTTGCCGCAGTTTTGAACTGTCTTGCAACAATGCCGTTTTTTGACGCTGCGGCGACGTTTACTTCCATATCGTCGGTAAAAAATATTTCTTCGGGCTTTAGCCCGTAATCGCTTATAAGAGCCTGAAAAATTTCGTCTTCGGGTTTTCTTAGATGAAGTTCATGCGACAAAAATTTTTTATCAAAAATCATAAACAAAGACGGGTATCTTTCTTGCAAATAATTCCAGTGAAGTTCGTTTGTGTTTGAAAGAATGCCGACGGGATATTTTGAAGCGGTTTTTGCGGCAAGTTCTATAGTTTGTTCTATAGGCGTAAAAATATTATTCCAAATAACGCAAAACTCATTATAACTACCGCTATAGCGCGTTTTTTCTTTTATAGCTTCGTAAAAATTGAGAGAATCTATATTCCCCTTTTCATATAATATTGCCAAGTCCGTATATTTCGTCAATAACTCGTTTATATTATCTATATGATGAGGAGTTTTTTTTGAAAAAAGTTTTGTGAATTTTAATAAATCAAAATCAAAAAGCACTTTTCCCAAATCAAACACTACAGCCTTTGCCGGCATAATTTCCTTTTAACGCATTATTCCATAAGGTATGTTATCTTTATCGCTATGAAAAGTATTATGATAATTAACAGAGGAATTACGCTTATATTGCTCATTTTTGTTTTAGAATTTGCGTCTCTTTTGATAAAAAGCGAGGCGAGACAGTATATAAGCAACGCCAATAACAAAACGCCGATACCTGTGACGGCAATTTTGCTTGTGATAAGGTAAGCAGCAAGAGCCGATACGATGGAAATAATGCCTATTATTTCAAACATAATTTACAAAAACCGTTACATTACCCTTTAAGCGCGCCTGCGGCAATGCCTTTTACTATGTGTTTTTGCATCATAAGATAAACTATCACTATGGGAATTGTAGCTATTGTAAGTCCCGCCATAAGAAGAGGATAATCGGTTATAAACGTGCCTTGAAAAACCATTAAACCTCTTTGAATAGGCATTTTGGCTTTATCTTGCAAAATTACCAAAGCGAGCAAAAATTCGTTCCAAATTGTAAGAGAATTCATTATCACAAGAGTGGCTATTGCGGGTTTTGCCAAAGGAACCGCTATTCTCCAGTATATGCCGAAACGCGAACATCCGTCTATCAAAGCCGCTTCTTCAACTTCTCGGGGCAAATCGTCGAAAAAACCTTTCAGCAAAAATATCGCAAAAGCTAAACCGTTGCTTATATAACACAATAATAGTCCGAGCCTTGTGTCTATTAAACCTAAACTTTTAAGCAAAAGGTAGAGCGGAACGAAAACGCCGGGGATAGGAATTAAAAGCGTGGCTATCAGCAAATAGAACAATATGTTTTTACCGGGAAACTCAAGCCTTGCAAAAGCATATGCCGCAAGCGACGAAATAAAAATTATAAAAAACACGCCTACTACCGTATAAAAGACGCTGTTGAGAAAGTAAGCTCCGAAATCCGCCTTTACAAAAGCCGTCACATAATTTGACCAGTTCCACACTTCAGGCAGCAAAGTCATTTTTGAAAATATTAAATCTTGCGTTTTTAAAGACGATGAAATCATCCAAAAAACAGGGAAAAGACAGGTTATAGCCACAGCTCCTAACGCTATATGAGTAACTCCGCTTTTTAAACGCTTTTGAAATTTAAAAAAATTCATTTTATATCCTGCGCCGAATATGTCGGCTTTATTAAAAGGGACTTGCCCCGTTTTTATCTAAGAACGTTTCTAAAAACCATAACGCCCGTCCGCGCCTTCGCCTTTCTATCTATCGTAATTGAACTTTTTTGACAGATAAATTTGCGCGAAAGAAACCACAAGCAAAACTATGCCAAATATTACCGCCATAGCGGTTGAATACCCAAACTCGCCATTGCTCATATACTCGTATATTTTTGTTATCGGAACATGGGTATGCCCCGCAGGTCCGCCTCTTGTCATTGAATAAATGAGGTCAAACACCTGCATTGAGCCTAAAATTGTAAGTATCATAACTATTGTGATAATGGGGATTAACAAAGGAAAAGTGATATTTTTAAACTGCTGCCACGCGTCTGCGCCGTCAACTTCAGCGGCTTCGTAAAGGTCAACTGGAATTGTTTGCAAACCTGCAAGAAGAATTATAAAACCGTATCCGAACCCTTTCCACATATGCACGACGGCTACGGAAGAAAGAGCGGTTTTAATTTCCGAAAGCCAAGCAAAATCCGCAAAATTTGTAAAACCCAGCGAAGTAAGCCAATAATTTAATATGCCGAAATTTCCGTCATATACAAATTTCCAAATTAACCCGACGACTACGCCCGACAATACAGGGGGCAAAAAGAAAATCGTCCTATAAATATTTTCGCCTTTTATATTTTTGTTGACAAGCAAAGCCAAAAGCAAAGCCAGCCCGTTTTGCAAAGTAAGGGCAAGAATCGTAATATAGCCTGCGTTTAACATTGATTTCCAAAAAGCGGGATTGTTAAACAAAATATGTTTATACTGCGCAAAGCCGACCCAAAGCATATCTTTGTCTATGCCGTTCCACTGAAAAAAACTCAACTGAAAAGTTCTAAGTATCGGATATAAACTAAATATCAGAAACAAAACTAAAGCTGGAATTATAAAACAAAAATTTTGAGTTTTTTCTATCGGAGTTATTTTCATTTTGCTGCCTTTTGTTGTCTCTCTTTTTCGCCTTGAACCTCTTTTGCCGCCTCTTCAGGAGTTCTCTCGCCGATAATTACAGACTGCAAATTGATATTAATAAAATTATTTACCTGCCAGCTTTCAATTTTAGGAAGCGACTCAAAGGTATTTGCGATGTTTTCGGAAAAAATCTTAAGAACGGGCGACAAATCGTCCGCGACGGTTTTATTTGAAGGTATGTTAAGCGTAGCCTGCGCAAGAAAAGTCTGCTGCGGACCTTGCGTAAGCCATTTTAAAAAGTCTATCGCTTTTTGTTTATTTGGAGATTTTTCATTTATAAATAGAGAAGAACCCTCGCCGCCAAACATAAGCATTGGGAATTGAGCTTCGGGCAGAGACGGAGGCGCCATAACGCTGTAATTGAGCGTAGGATTCATTGAAAGATAAACGTTTACGCCCCAAGAACCGTTAAAAGCCATAGCGGCTTTTCCCGTCGCAAAACTTCTTTCCGCGTCTTTATTTACCATAGTTACGACGCCTGAAGCAAAAAGTTTTGCGTTTTTCATTTCTTCAAAAAGTTTAAATATTTTTATCCATCTTTTATCGGTGTAAGGAATTTTGCCTTCTATCGTCTCAAGCACGCCTTCTTTGCCAAACAAATTCCACTGATAAGACTGCGCAAACGCCCCTATAAGCCACCCCTCGCCAAAACCTGAAACAAAAGGCTGAATATTTGCGGCTCTCAGCTTTTTGCCCGCTTCAATAAATTCAGACCAAGTTTTCGGAGGATTTTCAGGGTCTAAGCCTGCTTGCGTAAATAAGTCTTTATTATAGTATATCATCAACGAGTTTACGTCTAAAGGAACGGCGTATATGCCGGGTTTGACATTCCATTCGTTTCCGGGTTCAAAAGTGTTTTGCGTAAGCGCTTTTGCAAAGAAAATATCTTTCCAGCCGTCTTTTTCCATATCCTCGCTTAAATCGGCGATATATCCTGCGTTAATATAGGAAGCCACTTCTTTTTTGTCGGAGATAGGATTAAAAACGTCGGGCAAAAGATTTGCGGTTGCCGCGGCGGATATTTTGCTCTTATAAACGTCGGTCGGCGCATATGTTTCAAATAAAACTCTTACTCCCGTTTCTTCCAAATACGTCGCTGCAAGTTTTTCAAAAGCGTCCTGCCTATCGGTCATCCAGTGCCAAATTACAACGTCGGCTTTAGGCTGTTCATTTTTATTTTTACCGCAGCCGCTGAAAGAACAAACAAAAAAAGCCAAACAAATTGAAACGGAAACAAAAGTTTTCAATTTAAGCATACTTTCTCCCTTTTTCCCAAAAATAAATTTAACGCTTCAGTGTTTTTTTTGATTTTGACGAAAATGTTTTTTGATTATATCATTTAATCTAAAAAAATCCAAGATTTTTTCCGCCGATTTAAAATACGCCTCTGCCGTGTTTCTTGACAAACCGCCATTTTCTACATTTTGTTGAAATCGTTAATCATTGATTTATCCTTAATTTAGAGAAATATTAAAATATTGCAGCCTTTGCTTAAATTTATCTTGCGCTGATAAACAAGCGTCAATTAAACGCTCTTTATTGTCATTGCATTCTTTAAACATTATAAGCCGCCCGAACCTGCCGTTGCCGTCTTGAAACGGATGGATTTTTTCAAACTTTTGATGAAACCCGCAAACATCGCCAATATGCTTTATGGCTTTTGCGTTATAGCTGTCAAGCAAATTTCTTATTTCTTTATGAACTTGATTTGGCGGGCAAGTATCTTGTTCTCCTGCAGTATTTGGTTTTAATTTATAATCGCCGACCTTAAACCATGCCAGCCTGCTGTTGTTTGTTGCGATTTTCAACATAAAATGCAGCTCTTTAATCATCGTCTCTGTCAACATTTTTTTGCATTATCAATAATATAGTCAATGCGCTTAAAATGATTTGCAGTCTCTATAATATCGTCGACATTAATGGATTTGTCGTCAATGCCCGCTGTATTAGTTTCAAAAATATATCTCGTTTGGTCTTCTCTGTAAGAGCGCTTCCTTCAATATGGTTAAAATTGTAAGTTAAATTTACTTGAACTTTATGGGTGACTCTAAAAACCTATAATGTTCGTAGTTTCCGCAAATTTTGCGGCAGTTCAAAGAAGAAAATGCAGGGCGTCCTAAGAGCAAGGACGGACAAATTTTCTGATGCCCAAATGCCGCAGAGACAATGTCTCTCAAGGCGCAGGCTCGGACGGGCATTAGGGTTTTTAGAGACATCCTATAATAAATCCCGCCTTTAATTTTACGCTCTTTTTCTTCTTTTAAAATATTTAGCAAATTATTGTCGCTAAACTTTTTTGCATTTGTTCTGGCAGGAGGTAAGGCGTCTTGCGGTATATTCCAAGTTTTTCCTGTTAAAAAAGCGCCTGCAATTTTGCCTTGCGCGCAATAATTGCGGACTGTTCTCTCAGATATTCCCCATTTTTTTGCAATTTTAGATACCGATAAATAATTCATACTTTGCCTCAAAGACATATTTTATGCTTTTATCGGCAAAAGGTATCATTACGCCTTTTTCCCTGCAATCGCTTTTATCACTCTTTGCCGTTGACAAGTCCGTAAATCTTCAAAATTTCTTTTACGGCTTCTTCGGGTTTTAAAATCTTTATCCCCTCTTTGCCGTCCCTTCGCGCCTTAAGCTCAACATTGCCGTTTGCCAAATTTTTTTCGCCTATAGTGATGCGATAGGGTATGCCTATTAAATCCGCGTCTTTAAATTTTATTCCCGCTCTTTCGTCTCTATCGTCTATTAAAACGTCCAACCCTTTTAAACTAAGCTCGTCGTATATAGCCTGCGCCGCCTCGTTAGTTTTTTGGTCTGAAACGTTTATAGGAAGTATAATTACTTCAAACGGAGCGATATTGTCAGGCCAAATTATCCCATTGTCGTCGTGCGACTGTTCTATAGTTGCGGCAAGTATCCTTGTAACGCCAATGCCGTAGCAACCCATTACCATTAAATTTTC
>JAISLV010000169.1 GCA_031277075.1 Endomicrobium sp.
TAGCTTGCTTTGGTTTTTTCATTTCCACTTGCGGCAATTGCGCGGTTTTTAGGCTTAAAGACTGCGCGGAAATCGCAGGACCGGGAGCTATAGCCCCGCCGATATATCTGCCCTTTAAATCAACGCAGTCAAAAGTGGTAGCCGTGCCGAAATCTATTATTACCGTTCCTCCGCCGAAAATTGAATATGCGGCGACAGCGTCTGCAATTCTGTCCGCGCCGGTCTCTTTGGGGTTTGAAGTGGCAAATTTTAATCCGCCGTTATTTGTATGGCTTACAAAAAACGCTTTTTTATGAAAATAATTTTTTACTAAATCCTCAAAAACCGCGTTTAAAGACGGAACAACGCTTGCAATTGCGACGTGTTTTACGGATTTTGCCTCATATCCCGAATAAAAAAACATATCCATAAGCATTGTGGCGTATTCGTCTGAAGTTTGTCCTTTTAAAGTGGACATTCTCCAAATTTTTTTAGGAGATTTAACAGGCTTATTTTCTTTAATTTCAAAAAGCCCTAATGTAATGTTGGTATTGCCTATATCTATAGCCAAAAACATTTTAAACTCCCTTAGGTATTTACGTCTGCGCGCATAAAAATATCGTTTCCGAAACAATCAACGGCGACGATTAAAGGCATATCCTTTATTTCTAGTTTATAAACCGCTTCTGCGCCTAAATCTTCAAAAGCCGCAATTTCTGCTTTTACGACAGTTTTTGAAAGCAAAGCCGCCGCGCCGCCCGTTGCGGCAAAATAAACGGCTTTATTTTTTACTATAGACCCGCAAACTTCTTTTGAACGCGCGCCTTTGCCTATAAGAATTTTTACTCCCGCTTCTAACAGCTGCGGCGTGAAAACGTCCATTCTTGCCGAAGTGGTAGGTCCGCAAGATCCGATAATTTTTCCGGGTTTAGCGGGCGACGGACCGCAATAATAAAGCGCCGAGTTTTTTAAATCAAAGGGGCGTTTTACGCCTTTATTGAGAGCGTCAACAATTCTTTTATGCGCGGCGTCGCGCGCAGTATAAATAGTCCCTGAGAGGCAAATTTTTTGCCCCGCTTTTAAGTTTTCTATGTTTGATAATATTTCAGAGATAGTCATAATAAACGCATAAAAGCTTAAAGAATATAAGAATATTGTTTGCGCCTTTATTTACGCCTTTTTATAAAATTATTGTCTGTCTTCTGCACGAATGGCACTGAATGCTTACCGCGACGGGAAGCGACGCTATATGCGCAGGTTTTGCGTCTATAAAAACCGCAAGAGCGGTAGTTTTTCCGCCTAAACCCATAGCTCCTATTCCTAAAGCGTTTATTTCTTTTAGAAGTTCTTCTTCTTTCTCATTATAATGGACGTCTGTATTTTTAGAGCCTATTTGTCTAATCAGGGTTTGTTTTGCAATTTTTGCCACTGTTGAAAAATCGCCTCCTATGCCTACGCCGACTATTAAAGGAGGACAGGCGTTTGCGCCCTTTTGTTTTATAACTTGAATGACAAAATCTTTTACGCCTTGCCAGCCTGCCGCAGGAGCAAGCATTGCAAGCATACTCGCGTTTTCGCTTCCGCCGCCTTTAGGCAAAAAAGTTATTTCTATTTTGCCGCCTTCGGTTTCTTCTACATATATATTAGCGGGCGTATTGTCTTGCGTGTTTTTTCTTTCTAAGGGGTCGTTTACAATAGATTTACGCAAATAATTTTCTTTATAACTTTGAGACACGCCTTTGTTGACGGCTTTAATTAAAGGTATGCCGCTTATTTTGACGTCGGCGCCTAACTTTATAAAAAAATTTGCAGTTCCTGTGTCTTGGCAAAGCGGGATTTGTTCTTTTGCGGCAAGTTCGGCGTTCTCAATAATTTCGCTTAAAACACTTTTTGCGGGTTCTTGCTCTTTATCGTAAGCGGTTCGGACGGCGTTTAAAACGTCTTCAGGCAGCTCGTAATTTGCCTGCGCGCAAAGTTTAATTACTGCGTCTGTAATGGCTGTTGAATTAATTTCTTTCATAAAATCTACAAAACTGCTAAGAAAAGAAGTTAAACAAATAGGCGCGGACGCCCATATTTCGCTTAAATCCCTATCTATTTTTAATTAGTTTTTTCTTCATCATCGTGTCTGTTATCGCCCTGCTTCTTGCTATTATTTCATTGGCTTGCGAAAACAGCTTGTCATAACTCAACTTTTTATCGGCAATTTTTTCTTTTACGGCTTTAACGCCTACGGCGGCGGCGACTTTTGCAAACACTTCGCGGTTTTCCATAGTCGGTAAAATTTTGCCGGGCTTAATTTTGTTGTCGGGGATACAATTTGCAAGTTCTACGGCGGCTGTTATGCACATAGTATCCGTAATGGTTCGCGCTCTAACGTCTAAAACGCCTCTAAAAAGTCCGGGAAACCCCAAAGAATTGTTTACTTGATTGGGAAAATCGCTTCTTCCCGTAGCAACTACCGCCGCGCCCGCTTCTTTTGCTTCCCAAGGCCATATTTCTGGCGTTGGGTTTGCGCAGGCAAAAACTATCGGATTTTTAGCCATCTTTTTTATCCACTCGGGTTCTATTACTCCGGGACCGGGCGCAGACAAAGCAATCAAAGCGTCTGCGTTTTCCATAGCTTCTTTTATATGTCCTATAACGCCGCCTTTATTTGTTTCAAGGCAAAGTTTCCAGCGTTCAGGGTTATTGGCTTTTATGTCTGTTCTTTCTCTATGCAGAGTTCCTTTGCTGTCGGTCATTATTATGTTTTCAGGCTTTACGCCGTAGAGCATAATAAGGCGCGCTATGCAAATATTTGCCGCGCCTGAACCTACCATAGCGACTTTTATTTTAGACGCTTTTTTCCCGACGACTTTTAAAGCGTTTATCAAGCCCGCAAGAGTTACAAGAGCCGTCCCTTGCTGGTCGTCGTGCCAAACGGGTATGGCGCACTCTTTTCTTAAAGTTTGAAGTATGGGGAAACATTTGGGCTGGGAAATATCTTCTAAATTTATTCCGCCAAAAGAGGGGTGAAGCAGTTTAACGGTTTCAATAATTTTATTTTCGTCTTTTGTGTCAAGGCAAATAGGATAAGCGTCCACGCCGCCCAAATATTTAAACAAAAGAGCTTTGCCTTCCATAACGGGCATTGCGGCTTTGGCGCCTATGTCGCCAAGTCCTAAAACTCTTGTTCCGTCGCTTACTACCGCGACGCTGTTCCATTTATTTGTAAATTCGTAGACAAGCTCGGGGTTTTTATAAATATCAGAGCATACTGCGGCTACGCCGGGACTATACCAAATTGCAAAATCGTCCATAGACTTAACGCGGCATTTAGGAACGATTTCTATTTTACCTCTGTAAAAAGGATGGAGTTTGCGGGAAAGTTCCGCAGGCTTATTTGCAGCTTTTACAAGTTTGTCGTTTTGTTTTGACATAAATTAATCCTAATAAAAAAGCCGACGGAGCGTCTTTGAGAAGTTAAAGCGCGTAAAAGCCGCATAAACATCAAAGCGCGTTTCGCTTTTCTTGTTAATTACGGAAAATCCCAGCCGATATAATGCGTAATGTCTGGGAAACCGTCTACAATATAATACGCGCCGTATTTGCCGTCTTTATTTAAATGAATATTTGCTGAAAATCCGCCGCCGTCCGTAAATGAACCTTCGGCTTTATTGTTGGAATAATTTAAATTTATTGTATAGCCGCATCCTGTAATATTAAGAGTTCCCTCTTCAATTATAAATTCATATTCGGGGGAGGGGGAGTAGTCGCTTCTGGCGTTTTTTATTTTGCCTTTTATATTGCTTACAAACGAAGCCGTAAAAGTATTGGAAATTCCTGTAGAATCTTTGACAATAAAAGACATCGGAGAAGCGTTTGATAAAATTTCAGCTCCTTTTTCTGTAGCCTGCCCCGCAGAACTATACCAAATGTCAAAAGAGAGATGCTCTTGTCCAACGCCAATATCTGTTCCATGAAAAGTTATATAGAAACGTTTTGCTAGTTCCCGCTCCGCTATTGCCGTCACAGTTTGTCTTTTAATATCTAAACTAGAAACGCCTAACGCATAACTTGTAATTATCACATCGTAAGTTTGCGGCGGCTCTTTCTCACCATCTGCTGGTTTATCGTCTTTGTAATACCAAAACTCAAAAGTTCCTAAATCGCGGGAAGTTATTATGCCTTCGTTGGCTCTGTTAAAGTTTAAACTATTGACATAGTTTGAATCTGTTCCGTATCTGTTTTTTGCGACGCTGTTATTGTAAAGATAGCCGTCTGCCAAATCGAAAGCAAGCCTTATAAAATAATCGGCTTTTTTTGCTGCAAAAGCGGCGGTTTCAACGGGAGTATTTGGTTTTGGAACTGGAGGAAGAGACTGAGGTTTTACTGGATTTTTATCGCCGCAGGAGACAATTGAACCTATAAGAACGCTTAAAAAAATTAATGTAAATATGTTTTTCATTTTAAAAGCGGCGCTATGGTTTTTGCTAAAGCCGCGCCAAAAAACTTTGCGCTGCATTATCTATATGCCAGCCGCTGTTAGATTATTTTTGAGCCGTCTTTTACGTCAAACAGATGGCTTTTTGAAAGAGAAAATACAAGTTCTATTATTTGATTGGTTTTTGCTTGATTGTGAGAATCAACTTTAACCGTAAGTTCGTTTTTGCCTGTGTTTAAATGAAGATAAATTTCGCTTCCCAGCGGCTCTACGACTTCTACTGTCGCGCTGAAACTGCTGACGCCTTTTTCGTGCAAATTGTAAAAAAGTTTGTCGTAAATATTTTCTGGTCTTATTCCTAAAATAACTTTTTGACCTGCGTAATTCAAAAGTTTTTCTTTATAGTTTTCGGGCAGTTTTACGTCAAAAGAACCTTCGTCTAAGAATATATCGCCGTTTTTATCTAAAACTTCAACTTCAATAAAGTTCATCGCTGGGCTTCCGATAAAACCTGCGACAAATTTATTTATGGGATTATTGTAAAGGTCTATAGGACCGTCTATCTGTTGTATAATCCCCTCTTTCATAACGCAAATTTTGTCGCCCATAGTCATAGCTTCGGTTTGGTCGTGCGTAACATAAATCATAGTGCTTTGAAGTCTTTCGTGTATTTTTTTTAGCTCGGTTCTCATCTGACCCCTAAGTTTTGCGTCAAGGTTAGACAAAGGCTCGTCAAATAAAAAGACTTTAGGTTTTCTAACTATAGCTCTGCCTACGGCGACTCTCTGCCTTTGTCCGCCGCTTAACTGTTTTGGGCGTCTCTCAAGCAAATGCCCTATGCCTAAAATTTCAGCCGCTTCCTGAACGCGCTGCTGGATTTCTTTTTTGCTGTATCCTCTGAGTTTAAGCCCGAAAGCCATATTGTCGTAGACTGTCATATGCGGGTATAAAGCGTAGCTTTGAAAAACCATAGCTATATCGCGGTTTTTAGGGGGGATGTCGTTAACTTTTACGCCGTCAATAAAAATTTCGCCTTCGGAAATTTCTTCTAAACCTGCCACCATACGCAAGGTAGTGGTTTTTCCGCAGCCTGAAGGTCCTACCAAAATACAAAAAGATTTATCGGGTATTTCCAAAGAAAAGTTTTTTACTATATCGTGGCTGCCGAAGCGTTTCCAAACGTTTTTTAACAGTATGTTTGCCATTAAGCCCCCATAGTATGTTTCTAAAAACCCTAATGTCCGTCAGAACCTGCGCCGTTAACATTATATATTTTTAGAAACACCCATATTTTAATTGGCATATTATATTATTTTTAATCCG
>JAISLV010000186.1 GCA_031277075.1 Endomicrobium sp.
GAAAAGGATTTAAAGATTTTAAAAACTCTGTCTGCGCGACGCGACGCGCTATTTTTAAAGGTTTTTCGCCTGCCGCAAACATATCTTCAACAAGTCTTTCGTTTTCTGGAAGAATCGCCGCCGTAAAATCCGAACTCCTCGCGCCTGTTTCCTGCGAACGCTTTTTTTTCTCATCTTCAAAAGATATTACTTTATGCCTATCTTCATCTTCGGATTGAGCGTCTGTAAAAACGCTTTCAAAAACGCCGTTTATCAATTCTATAAAATCCCTGTACGATATATCCGACGCCTGAGGATTAGGCATGATCCCCCGAAATATTGACGGAGCAAGTTCTCCAAATAAAATCATTTTATCTTTTAATTCCGGAAAATACCGCGACAAATACCGGCGATGCTCTTGCGATGCCGTTATTATAAAATCAGGATTCTGTTTTAAAATGTCTTTTATATCGTCCGTCGAGAAAGAATCAAGGATGTCGCCGTCAACTTGTCCAGTTAAGGCTTGCCTAAGCGCGCTGATTAACTTTTTGCCTTTAAAAGCGCCGATAGCTATTCCTGCGGAATAAACGGTTATATTTTTCTTATCGCGGTTTCTGAGAAATTGCCGAAACAAAACATGAGCGGCCGGGCTGCGGTTAATATTTGCGCTGCATACAAAACATATTGATATGTCTTCATCATTTTTTACCGCATTTTTAAGAGCTGCGACAATCTTTTCGATATCTGCTTGCGTTTGCGTATTATTTGTAGACTGAACCAGCATTGTTTTAAGTTCCAAAACGGCTATTCTATACTCATCCGTTGTTTGCAATCCGTATATCAATTCATCGGACGCATTTGCAAGAAATAAGTCTGCTTTATTTAAAATGTCGGAATATTTTTTCTCATCGGGCTTTGCGCCCTCTTCTATATGCGAACCGTATTTATAAATGACGACGCCCATCAGGTCTACAATTCTCTTGAACAATATATTGTCTCGCGACTTTACGTCGTTAAGCTGTTCAAGAAATAAATATTTGTTGTAAAAAACCGTCCCGCCGGAAGCGGCAATATTTAACCGAGCTTCCGGATTGGATAAATTCCAATCCCTGTGCAATACGTAATTTGTTTTTATGACGTTGATAACTTTTAAGCAGAAATTGAAAACGGGGAAGGAATGATACGTAGCGCGCCACGCGATATTGACGAATGTCGTTATGATTTTAAGTCCGGTTTCCCTTGTTTGGCTTTCGCCTTCGTGCATTTTTAAGAAAATGTCCGCAAATCCGGGTACAAAAGAAGACAAAAGTATAAAAGGCGTTTCTATTACGGCGGCTATTTTGTCGCGCTTTGTTTTTGACAAATGTAATTTATCAAGTATCTTTCCAAGCCATGTTATCGTCAGTCTGGCAAAAGATGAAGTTTCAATATTGTTTTGCGCGGCTTCGGAAAGTTTTTCCAGAAATTTTTTGTAAAGATAGACGTTTATGTACCTCATTCTGACAATTTTCGAATAATGAGTTGTCTTATCGGACGGCAAATCAGGATATTTTGCCTTCAAATCCGTTTGTATAAAACGCGCCGCGCCGGCAAGAAGCATCCTCAACTCTTCTACGCTCAGCATAACCGAAAACATTTCCCCGTTGTCAGCTTTTCCGGGAGCGCGCGAATACCATCTTTTCAATAATTCGGGTTTCGTGTCGTTTATGATACCATCGACATCCGCTAAAGAAATTTTTATATCATATGACATCTCGTCTGTGACATTTGTCCTATAATTATCTTCATTAAAAACAATAAAAACCGGAGTATCCTTCAGTTCTACGGTTTCATCTTCATAACGCGTTTCATATCCGAACATTAGATTTTGAAAAGTATTGCGCAGCATTATAAGAAATATCTCTTCCGCTTTCTTATCCGGATATATTGCTTTAATATCATTGTCAATTTCTCCCAAAACAAACTTGCGAGGATTTACGCCTATCATGTGCAGAATATCCGTATCGGGTCTGATTCCGTAAGGGTTAGAGGCGTCGGTTTTATATCTGTATTGAGCAATAGTCCTAATCGCAAAAACCGGAATATTTTCTATACCGATATTCAAAAGATTAAGTTCAAGCCGCCGGATCTGCCGTTCTATGTCAAAATTGGTTATTATGTTTGCGTCTTCGGAAATAGTATTATTCCCGCCGCGCCCGCCTGTTAAGGCAAATCCCGGAAAATTTATCTTTCTGCCTTTTTCTATTGCGTCGCGGCAAAATTGTCCGATGAGCTTTATGAACTCCTCATATTTGTTTTTTGACCGGGCGGATATTTGCGCGCGGGTTAGAAGAGCTTCCAGTTTTTTCTCGTCCGCTAAAACGGATTCAAGTTTCTCGTAATTTATTTTGTCCAACAAAGAAGAGTCTAAAGCTGCGGCAAATTTGCCGTCCTGCGGGAGATTTTCTCTGACGATATCCGCAACTGCCTCATAAATATCTCCGTTTTCATTGGATTCTACAAGTTTTGCCATTTCTATAAGGCGCGCAAGCGTTTCAAGATTTTCTCTGTCGGAAAAGCTCTCTATTTCAGACGGAACGAATCGTCCGTTTTTTAGAGGTAATTCTATGCCTGAGGCGGGAATTGAAAAGGAATCGTCAAAAATTTGTATTTTGTCGCCGTATATTCGTTTAGCGGCATCGGGATCTACGGACATCCACAATTTTACCTGATCTACAAAAGACAGCGACGCCGCGAGATTTGCCAATGTCTGAAAAGATATTTCGCTTTGTTCTCTTACCGCGCGATAATAAGTTTTTTCGGATTCTTGCGTTCCGCCCGTCACGTTAGGCATTATCGCCGCATATGAAACGTTATTGTCTTTTAACGCGTCTAATATTGCGTCCATATGAAAGCCTCCGGCAATAACTATGTCTACTCTTTTTACCGCGCCGATATTGTTTATTATGCCGGCAATATCGCCTATATATTGCATGGGATTTTCTATCTTTTCCGCTTTTGCCTCGGCAAATATATTTTCGGCAAAATGTACGTTTCTTGCAAGATTGGTTTCATAAAATTTATCAGCCTGCGCCAAATATCCGTCCAAAAGCGACAAAACTTTATTGTCCGCATGTTTAACCCACAACTTTTTGTATTCGGCTATATTTTCTTTATAGTATTCGTAATCCGAAGAACTAATCGCGTTATTTAGAAAATCTTTCAGATACCTGCCGAATGAAACCATAAAAATGATTTCCCGCTGTATTTTAGTTCCCGAAAAACTTAAGTTTATTTCGTCTTTAAGCTTTTTTTCCTCATTAACGAGTTCTATTGGATTTATTTTACGGGTCAGCTCCATATAGCCGAAATACCCGTTTAAACACGGAAAATCGGCGCTTAAGTCAACGCCGCATTTTACGGCGGCATGCATAAGCTCTCCGAACGTTTCGTCAATGTCGGTAAAATTGCCGGTGGTTTTCGCCAAAGCGAAATAGTCTTTGTACGGAAGAGTTTTTTTCAATATGAAAACAAAACTCTCCAACTCTTTGGCAACCTTTGAATAATTGATTCCCCGCGACGTTTCAAGCGCGCGGCGCAGAGACAAAATATTCGGATATTTGTTAGAATCAATGCCGAGCCTGTCTATATGTTTTAAAAGAAGAGCGTAATATTTTTCATCTGAAATTTTTGAGAGACGACGGTCGTCGTATAA
>JAISLV010000190.1 GCA_031277075.1 Endomicrobium sp.
AAATAGCGGCTGAAGCCGCGGCTATTATGGCTTTTGCCGCTTTAAAAAATAACGATAGAGCGGGCATGCTCTCTTTTACCGATAAAGTTGAAAAAATTATTAAGCCCAAAAAAGGAAAAAACAATATTTTAAGAATTATAAGCGAAATTTTAGATTTTAACCCTTCAGGCTCAAAAACTTCAATTTCAACGGCTTTAAAAGCGCTAAACGAAATATGGCGCAGAAGAGCGGTGGTTTTTTTAATTTCAGATTTTAGAGACGGCAATTACTCAAAAGATTTGTCCATAGCCGCAAAAAAACACGATTTAATATGCGTAAAAATAGAAGACGACAGAGAAACCGAAATTCCAAACGCAGGTTTAATTGAGTTTAGAGACGCTGAAACCGGCGAATTTTTTCTTGCGGACTGTTGCTCAGCCGCAGACATTTTTAGAAAAAAAAGCGAAACTTTTGAAGACAATACGAAAAAAATTTTTCAAAAAGCTAAAGTTGACGTTATAAATTTAAACGCAGGGCGTT
The DNA here is from genome assembly GCA_031277075.1 of Endomicrobium sp. Taxonomy (GTDB): domain Bacteria; phylum Elusimicrobiota; class Endomicrobiia; order Endomicrobiales; family Endomicrobiaceae; genus JAISLV01. Next base: position 520 of record JAISLV010000190.1, read on the forward strand.
CCTACGTAAAACCTTTAATAAGATTTTTTAAAGAAAGAGAAAGAAAAAAGCAGAGCGGAATATGATAAAGCGCGTAATTAATATAGCCGCAGTTTTGTTTGTCATTGTTTTTTCTTCGGCGGGACTTTTAAAAGCCGTTGAAAATGCGGATATTTCTTTTGACAAAGACAATGCAAACGTAGGAGACGTAATAAACTTAAAAATTACCGCGCGGCTAGACGAAAACGAAAATCTCTCGGCAAATCAAACGATAACTTTCAACAATTTTGACGTCTTAGGATATTCTGTAAATCATATCTCCGCCGTTCCTAACGTCTACGAAATCAATTTGCAAATCGCCGCTTATAAAACTGGAGTTTTTGAGATAGAGCCCGTTTCTATCAATTATATAGGAACAGACGGCGCGCAAAAACAGTTTCTTACGCCCGCTTCAAAATTTGAAATAACAAGCGTTCTTTCTAAAGACGACGAAGATATAAAAGATATAAAGCCTTTGAGAAAACTCAAAAGAAAAGCGGTCTACGTCGTTTTGGCGGTTATTTTAGCGTTTGTCTCGGCGTTTTTTGCGGTTTTGCTGTTTAGAGAAATAAGAAAGAAAAAGAAAGAAGAGGAAGCCGCGGCGGTCGTTCTTACGCCCAAAGAAAAAGCCGTTAAAAATTTGCTTGAACTGTACAATTCTTATAAAGGCGGACATTGCGAGATAAAAATTTTTTATTACAAAATGTCTGAAATTTTAAGAACGTATATTTCAGAAAAATATTTTTTTAACGCTTTAGAAATGACTACGGCGGAATTCTTTGATAGAGTTAAAAAAAGTCTTCCGCAGGAAATTAACGTCAACGAGTTTAAAAACTATCTCAAGGTTTTCAGCCTTGCAAGATACGCGGGTTTTAAGCCTTCCGAAGCTGAAATAGAAAATAATTTTAACTATACAAAACTTTTGCTGGAGAGTTTATGAGGTTTGCAAATCCCATATTTCTGCCGATTTTTATTTTCTTGCTCGGCGTTGTCTACGCCGCGTTAAACGTTATTTTTAAAAATCGCAAGGAAACGTTTATAGATTTTTCCGCGGCGGGAAATTTTAAAGGCGAAGAGCCGAAAATAAAAAAAACGCTTTTAAAAATCGTTGAAATTTTAAAATATGCCGCGCTTGTCTTAATTATCATAGCTCTGGCAAGACCGCAAGAGGGAAAAACTTACGAACAGACAAACGACTCAGGCATTGAAATTATGATTGCGCTTGACACTTCTACCAGCATGCGCTCTTTAGATTTTAATCCGTTAAACAGAATGGACGCCGCCAAAAACGCGGCTGAAGAATTTATAAAAGCGCGCAAATACGACCGCATTGGGCTTGTGGTTTTTTCAGGTCTTGCTTTTACGCAGTGTCCGCCTACGACCGATAAAGATTCGCTTGCAAAGTTTGTAAAAAACGTAAATATCGGCGATACGGGCTTAGACGGAACGGCTATAGGTTCTGCGATAATGACTTCAATAAACAGGCTGCAAAACGGTTCGGCAAAAAGCAAGGTGATAATTCTAATCACCGACGGCAACAATAATATGGGCGAAATTGACCCTATAACGGCTTCTAAGGCGGCGGCAGATTACGGAATTAAAATTTACGCTATAGGCGTAGGCAGCGCCGAAGGCGCGGTCTATGAAACCGACGACCCGTTTTTTGGCAAAAGGCTTGTAAGAGTAGCGGAAGATAAAATAAACGAAAGCGTTTTAAAGGAAGCGGCGCAAAATACAGGCGGACGTTATTTTCGCGCGCAAGATTCAAAATCTTTCGAAGAAATTATGAAACAAATTGATTCTTTGGAAAAAGAAGATATTAAAGTCGTTCAATTTACGACATATAATGAATTTTATAAACTCTTTGCGTTTATCGCTTTTTTAATTTTATTGCTGACGGCGATTTTAGAAAACGTTTATTTAAGGAAACTGCCATAATGTTTGCCGACGAAAAGTATTTATTGCTTTTGCTGTTAATTCCCATCTTTGCGGTTTTTTTCTATTTTGCTTATACAAATAGAAAAAAGGCGCTTGAGCTGTTTATTTCAAACGTCAATTTGCCTTTGCTAAGCAATGTAAAACTTAGCGCGTATCCTTTGAAAAGCGCATTTTTTATTTTTGGGCTTTTCTTTTTAATTTTGGCTTTAGCAAGACCTCAATACGGCGACACAAAACAAACCGTAGTAAGAGAATCTGCGGAAATAGCGGTAGCTTTGGACATTTCAAAAAGCATGCTTGCAAAAGACGTTCAGCCAAACCGCTTAGAAAAAGCGAAGTTTACGCTGCTAAGAACCATAGAAGACAATCCCGGACAAAAAATCGGCGCTATAGTGTTTTCCGGTTCTGCAATGTGGCAATGCCCGATGACTTACGACAGCGAGGCTTTAAAAATGTTCCTGCAGGGCGTTTCCGTAGGGCAACTGCCGCTTGGCGGAACGCAGATAAGCGGCGCGATACTTTTAGCGTCTAAAGCGCTAGAATCAAGTTCCGCTAGAGGTAAAATTCTGCTTTTAATAAGCGACGGCGAAGACCACGATTCAAAAATAGACGAAGCCATAGCCGAAGCTCAAAAGACAAACTTAAAAATAGTTTCCGTAGGCATAGGCTCTCATGAGGGCGCGCCTATACCCGTTGAAGACGGCGGCGCGGTAAAAGATTACGTTAAGGATAGAAACGGGCAAATTGTAATGAGCAAATTGAACCCCGTTTTGTTAAAGCGCATCGCTCAAGAAACGGGCGGAAAATATTTTGACGCTTCTTCTAAAGACGTCTTGCCCTCAATTATTAAGACGATAAAAGAGCTTGAGAAAAATAAAGACGAAATACAAGAAAGAACGGCAAAAGCCGACAGATTTCAAATCTTTTTGTTTTTGTCTTTGATAATGTTTTTTGTTTGGCTTTTAATTCCTTTGACAAAAAGCGCAAAAATAAGACTAAATTAACTCAATTGTCATTGGCGGACAAAATTTATGAAACTTAAAATAATATTATTATCAATGTCTATAGTCTTGTTAATTTTTTTATTTATGTTTTCCGCTAAAGACATAAAAGAAAATAATAAAGCGGTAAAAGAATTTAACAAGGGAAATTACGAGGCGGCGGCTGAACTTTTAGACGCAGAAGCTGCGGTAAATAATTCAAACTTGGTGCTTTTAAATTCTGCGGGCGCAGATTATAAAAAAGGCGATTTAGAAAAGGCGTCTTCAAAATATGACGGCGTTTTAAAGTCAACTTTTTCGGCTAAAACGGATAAATTTGACGCTCTTTACGGGCTTGGCAACGCCAAATATAAAAGCTCTGATTTTCAAGAAGCCGCTCAATACTATAAAGAAGCTCTGAAAATAAATCCAAAAGACCGCGACGCAAAACATAATCTTGAGCTGTCTTTAAAAAAATTAGAACAGAAAAAACAAGACGACAAGCAAAACGATAAACAAGATAAACAAAACGACAAACAAGACAAACAAAGCGGCGGCTCCGGGCAAGACAAGCAAAAAGACAAACAAGACAAAGACAAGCAAAACAGCGGTTCTGGGCAAGACAATGAAGAAAAGCAAAAGCGGCAAAATAAAGATAAAGGCGGGCAAAGCGGACAAGAGGACTCAAAAAATCAAAGCGCTGCAAATAAAGAACAAGACAAAAAGGACGCGGAAGGAAAAGATAAGCAAGAAAAAGAACGCCGTTTGCAACAGCAAAACAAAGAAAAACAAGACGGGCAAAACTCGTCTCAAGATAAAGATAAAAAGTCAGAAAAAAAATCTAAAGAAGGCGCGCAAAATTTAGAGCGCGGCGGCGACAAAGACGACAAAAAAGAAAGTTCGGCGGCGTTTTTGCTCAACTATTATAATGAAGCCGATAAAAAAGCCGCTAATTTGAGAAATAAAACACAAAAACCTTTGATAAATCAACCGCAAGAAGACTGGTGATAGACTTCCTTTTGCCATTGTCGTTATCCGTCACCCTGAACTTGTTTCAAGGTCTGCTGTTAGCCGTTTAAGTTTCCTTTTGCCATATCC
>JAISLV010000127.1 GCA_031277075.1 Endomicrobium sp.
TAACGTATCGGCGTTTTAATGGAAATGTTTACATTAGAAGAAAAACGGAAAACATATAAACTGCAGCGCAAGTCAAACCTAACCGCGGTCTCTTCGGTAATTGAAACAATCAAACAAGAACTTGGGCTTGACGAAGACTTTTTTGTAATCGCAAAGGTATGGGAAAAAGAAACAGGCTCGCAAACCATAGAACTTTGCGGTTTTAAAAACGGCGTTCTTTACGCGCAAACTCCATACAGCGCCGCGTTAAACGACATAATGCTGCGCAAAAAAGAAATAATAAACAGACTAAACCAGTATCTAAGCCGCAAAAAAATTAAAAATATAAAAATAGAAATAAAATGAAAGAAACGGCGCAATATTTCACCATAAAAGAAGCAAGTCTTTGGGCTACAAACTATTTAGGCAAAAAGGTTACCGCTTCAAATATTTCCTATTTAATTCAATACGGGCGCATTGCAAAAACCGGGCATAACGGCTCAACCCAAATTTTAAAGTCCGAGCTTGAAAAGTATTATTGTCTATTAAATAAATCAAAAGAAACGGCGTGGAAAGAAAAATTAGGGCAGGATTTAAACTGGGCTTTGTCTTTTGACAATTTGAAAGAAGCCGACACTACAAAACATATACACAGACTGCATCCTTACAAAGGTAAGTTTATACCGCAGCTTGTTGAATATTTTTTAGACGGACATACCGACAATTTTAAAACGCAAAAATATTTTAACAAAGGCGATATTGTTTTAGACCCGTTTTGCGGCAGCGGCACTACTCTTGCACAGGCAAACGAGCTTGGAATTCACGCAATAGGCATAGACGTTTCGTCTTTTAACGCGTTTATTTCAAATTGCAAAATCGCCGATTACGATATAAAAAAATTGAATGAAAACATTGAAGAGATAACGGCTAAACTATATTCAAAAGTCAAAGCCTCAAAAGTAATTGATTTTGAAAACGCGCTTACGGAAAAATTAAAAGAGTTTAACGACAAATATTTTCCCGTTCCCGAATTTAAGTATAAATTAAGACAAAACCTTATAGACGAAGACAAATACGGCGCAGAAAAAGAAAAATTGTTTTTGCCTACATATAATAAGCTGATTTTGGATTATAAAATAGAACTTCTGAAAGAGAACCCTAAAAATTTTTTAGAAAAATGGTATTTCAAAAATACTTTTAACGAAATAGATTTTGTATTCAACGAAATAAAGCGCGTAAAAAACGCAAATATTAAAAAAATTCTCTCTTTAATTCTAAGCCGCGCAATGCGTTCTTGCAGGGCTACGACGCATGCAGATTTAGCGACGCTTTTAAAGCCTATTAGCGCGGCTTATTACTGTTCGAAACACGGCAAAATATGCAGGCCTGTTTTTTCAATATTAAAATGGCAGCGGGCGTATTCAAAAGACACGGTTAATAGATTAAAAGAGTTTTCAAAATTAAAAACGGATACTTTTCAATATTGTTTGACGGGCGACAGCGCGGCGATAGATATTGCGGCTGAACTTTCTAAAAAACAAAAAAGTCTTGCGGATTTATTACAAAAACAAAAAATATCAGGCATTTTTTCAAGTCCGCCTTACGTTGGGCTGATAAATTATCACGAGCAGCACGCATATGCTTACGATTTGTTCGGCTTTAAAAGGAAAGACGCTCTTGAAATAGGTCCGCTGTTTAAAGGACAGACAAAAGACGCGCAAAAAAGTTATGTAGAGGGGGTTTCATCCGTATTAAACAACTGCAAAAAATACCTAAAAGAAGACTATAATGTATTTTTGGTGGCAAACGACAAATACAATTTATACCCAGAAATCGCCAAAAAAGCAGGAATGAAAATAATCAATCAATTTAAACGCCCCGTTCTAAACCGCACTGAAAAAGACAAAGCCGCATATTCGGAGATTATTTTTCATCTAAAGGATGTTTTTTAAAAATTTCAACAAACAAAAAAGAGCGTATTTACAATGTTGACAATAAAACAAAAAGAAAATATAGCCGATATTCTTAGAAAAAGCCTTAAAAATAAATTTGAAAACTATAAACCAGAACCTGCGGCTATGCCGTTTCATACTAGGCTGCTTGGCAGAGATAGAATGGCGCTGTTTTCTTTTATACATTCATTAAATACAAATTTTGGAACGACAATTTTTGAGCCTGTCGCGCTTGAACTTGCGAAAACAAATTTTGATGTAGCCAAAAAACAAGCGACTGTCGGAACGCAGATAAGCGAAGGCGCGCAAAGAGAAATTCAAAATATTGTCGATGAAATTTCGGCGGCAAATACAAAACCAAACAAATCCGAAGAAATAGAGAGAATAAGAAAAGTTTGCCAAACAGGCAAAATGCGCGTAGTCAAACCTGTGAAAGCGGATATTTACCTTGAAAATGAAAACGGCGAAAAATTTTTGTTTGATGTAAAAACCGCCAAACCAAACAAAGGCGGGTTCAAAGAATTTAAAAGAACTTTGCTTGAATGGGCAGCGGTTATACTTGCCGAAAATCCAAATGCAAAGGTTAATACGCTTATAGCGATTCCGTATAACCCATATGAACCAAAACCATATGATAGATGGACAATGGCGGGAATGTTGGATTTAAAAGAAGAATTAAAAGTCGCTCAAGAGTTTTGGGGGTTTTTAAACGGCGCAGACGCGTATTCGGATTTGCTTGACTGTTTTGAAAAAGTCGGAATAGAATTGCGCGGCGAGATAGACGGCTATTTTAAAAAATATAATAAATAATTTACTGCCGAATGCGAAAAACACGGAATTTTTTTATTATATGGGTGTCTCTAAAAACCCTAATGCCCGTCCTTGCCGCGCCTTGAGAGACACTGTCTCTGCGGCATTTCTACATCAGAAAATTTGTCCGTCCTTGCTCGTAGGACGCCCTTCAGGTTCTTCTTTGAACTGCCGCAAAATTCACGGCAATTACGTGCATTATAGGTTTTTAGAGACACCCATATTCTTCAGATGAAAACTTAGAATGCAGGCAAATAGAAGGGAAATTTGTTATTAATGAAAATAAAACGGTTATGCTTGCGCCGCGCTATACGAAAGAGGAAATAAAAACTTTTGAAAGCAAAGGGCGGCATGCTGATGAGAAAGACCGCGTTTTTACAATTATAGAGAACGGACAAATTATTTTTGCAGACAAACAGTATATAGTTAAACCTAATGAAAGCGATTTTCTTTTTGACGCAAAAAATGAGAAAATCTACTTTTTCGGCTACAAATTAGAACTGAATAGTGAAACAAAAGAACTCGGCGGCGCAGACAACAAAATGGGGATTTTTGTTTTTGACGTTAAAAATAAAGCGTTTGACGAAATTAGAGCTGAAATTGCAAATGATAACCCCGCTAGAAAAACTTTTATTGCTACTATAAGAGTTCCAAAGACGCCGTATCTATTATATTGCACAATGAGGTCGGGCGGACGCTGGGCAAACGCGTCAAAACTTGGGATAGACGACATAAAAGGAATGGAATGCTGGATTTTGGAAATCCCGCAATGGCAATAAAGCAAAACTGAAGAACGAGGAATTTCAAAAGTCGTATAATCAAAAAATTAATAATTTTACAAAACAATTCGCGTTGGAATTTTGCTCATCGGCAGGGGATATTAACTGGGGAAAAATCGTTCAATTAAATTCAGGCAAAAGCGGGCGTTAGGGTTTTTGGAAAATGTCCGATTAAATAAAGCGGCAAGTATTTGGCGCGATTAGGCGCCAATAATTGTGTTCTAAATAATTAGACAACAATATTTATGTTTTTAAGGGCGTCTAATTGTGTTTTTAAATCAAAAAAAGTATAATAGACAACAATATAATTATAAATATTGTAGTCTATGGAGATATGATGCAACCTTTTGTGCCTGAAAAATTGCCTATACAAAATATAAATTGGGAGCGTTTATCAACCTTGCTTGGCGAAACAAATGCTGAAATGGGCAGGTATGACGGGCTATTAGAAGCAATGCCAAACCCTGAAATATTGCTTTCCCCTTTGACCAGAAGAGAAGCGGAATTATCTTCAAAAATAGAAGGAACGCAATCTACAATGAGCGAAGCTCTTGCATATGAAGCAGGGCAAGATATAGATAAAAGTAAAATAGAAGACATCAATGTTTTACGCAATTACAGAAAGACGCTAATATTTGCAGAACAAGAGTTGAGAAACGGCAAACCGTTTTCTTTATATTTTTTAAAAGAAATGCACGGCATGCTTATGAAAAATTCCCGTTGGGACAGCTCTACAAATCCCGGGGAGTTTAGAACAAAGCAGGTTTTTATAGGACAAAAAAACGCGCCTCTAAAAGATGTAAGGTATATTCCGCCGCAACATTTTTTAATACGGGAATATATGGACAATTGGGAAGATTATTTGGCAAACAGCCCTGAAGAAAAACTTGTAAAAACGGCAATTATCCATGCGCAATTTGAAATTATACATCCTTTTGACGATGGAAACGGCAGAATAGGAAGAATGATTATAACTTTGTTTTTATATTTAAGCAAAGTTTTGCAAAAACCAATGTTTTATATGAGCCAATACCTTGAAAACAATAAAACTCAATACTATGAATGTTTAAGAGACATAACTCAAAAAGCCGCTTGGCAGCAATGGCTGGAATTTTTTTTAACTGCAATGCGCAGCCAGACAATAGAGAATATAAAAAAAGTAAGAGAAATAAACAATTTATATAAACAAAAGTTGCAGGAATTTAAAGAAACCACAAAATCTCAATATTATAAATGCGCTTTAGACGCTTTTTTTAAAAGACCGATTATAAATTCTGTTGTTTTTGCGCAAAAAGCCGATATAGAATCCCATAATACCGCGCGAAACATGCTTAAAAAATTGGAACAAAAAGGGATTATTTCTAAAATTAAAGCAGGTAAAGGGCAAGCGCCCTCCATATATTTGTTTAAAGATATTATAGATTTGGTTGAAGAACAAAAAAGGCAATAGCAAAAGCGGCAAAATTTTCAAATTAAAATGTCATAAAATTTATTTTATAATTAAAGAGGAGCAAAAATGTCTGAAGAAATTAAAGATGAAAATGGGAAGAAAAGCGCGTCGGCTTACGATGCGTCTAACATCACGGTTTTAGAGGGGCTTGAGGCGGTGCGCAAACGTCCTGCGATGTATATCGGCTCTACGGGCGCGCAGGGGCTGCACCATTTGGTTTATGAAGTTGTGGACAATTCTATAGACGAAGTTCTTGCGGGCGTTTGCAAAAATATAGAGGTGATAATTCACCCCGATAATTCCGTTACCGTTTTAGACGACGGGCGCGGTATTCCCGTAGACCCGCACCCAGACCCGAAATACAAAGGCGTTTCCGCTTTAGAAATTGTTATGACAAAACTTCACGCGGGCGGTAAGTTTGACAAAAATTCTTATAAAGTTTCGGGCGGTCTTCACGGAGTGGGCGTTTCTTGCGTCAACGCTTTAAGCGACTTGCTTGAAGTTGAAGTCTACCGCGACGGGAACGTTTATAAGCAAAGTTATTCTGCGGGAAAACCGCTCGGACCGGTAAAAGAAATAGGAAAAAGCGACGAAAGAGGCACAAAGGTTCATTTTCACCCCGACCCTGCAATTTTTACTTCTACGGTGTATTCCTTTGATATTCTTACAAACCGTTTAAGAGAGCTTGCTTTTTTAAACGCGGGAACGCATATACGCATTGCCGACGAAAGAGAAGACAAAGAGCATATATTTGATTACGACGGCGGCATAAAAACTTTTGTTCAGTATTTAAACGCAAATAAGAACGTAATTAACAAAGAGCCGATATATTTTCAAAAAGAAAAAGAAAATGTCGGCGTAGAAATAGCGTTGCAATACAACGATTCTTATAATGAACAAATTTTTTCTTTTGTCAACAATATTAACACTATAGAAGGCGGAACGCATTTGTCGGGGTTTCGTTCCGCTCTTACGCGCTCAATCAACGAATATATTAAGAAAAACGAAATTTCAAAAACCAAAGATTTAAAACTTTCGGGCGAAGACGTTCGCGAAGGGTTAACGGCTGTAATTTCTACAAAAGTGCCTAACCCGCAGTTTGAAGGACAGACAAAAACGAAACTCGGCAACGGCGAAGTGGAAGGAATAACGCAGTCTATAGTGGGCGAAGCTCTCACCGTGTTTTTAGAAGAAAATCCGGGTATTGCAAAACAGATTTTAGAAAAAGCCATTAATGCCGCCGAAGCCCGCGAAGCCGCAAGAAAAGCGCGCGAAATGACCAGAAGAAAAGGCGCTTTAGACGGGGCGGCGCTACCGGGCAAACTTGCCGACTGTTCTGAAAGAGACCCGCAAAAAACCGAACTCTTTATTGTAGAAGGAGATTCGGCGGGCGGTTCGGCAAAACAAGGGCGCGACAGAACTTTTCAAGCGATACTTCCTTTAAGAGGAAAAATTTTAAACGTTGAAAGAGCGCGCCTTGCAAAAATGCTTGCAAACAACGAAATTAAAACGCTTATTACGGCTATAGGCGCGGGAATTGGGAAAGACGACAAAGATTTTAATATAGAAAAAGCCCGTTACCATAAAATTATCATAATGACCGATGCCGACGTTGACGGCGCGCATATTAGAACGCTTCTTTTAACTTTTTTTTATCGGCATATGCCCCAGCTTATAGACAAAGGGTATGTCTATATCGCGCAGCCGCCTTTGTATAAAGTGAAAAAGAATAAAAAAGAAATGTATTTAGACAGCGAAGAAGAGCTTGACAAGTTTTTATTTGCGCAAGCTCTAGACGGCGTTTGCCTTGTTCTTGTGAAAGACGGAGAAACGGTTAAAGAAATTGACGAAAAGAATTTAAGGCGTATAGTGGCAAATATCAGCGAGCTTGACGCTCTTATCAGAAAAATTTCAAAAAAAGGCGTAACTTGGAAAGAATATCTTAGGCTAAGAGCGGAAAAAACAGCCCGCGAAGACGGCAAATTGCCGCTTTACAGAGTGTCGCAAGACGACAGCGTTCAATATATTTATTCAGATAAAGAATGGAAAGAGTTCAAAGAAGCTCTTCTTCAAAAAAGAAGAGAACTTCTTGCCTCGCAAGGAGAGCTTGCTGTGATAAGCGAAGCGCAGATAGAAGATTTGACGCCTGAATATAAAGATTTATGGGAACTGCCGAGAATTGATAAACTTGCCGACCAGCTTGAAGATGAAGGTTTGCACTTGCAGCATTACGGCGAAACGCATACAAAGCCCGTATATCGTCTGCAAGACGCCGACAAAAAAGGCGGCGGCGACATTTACGAACTTCATTCTACGGCGGAACTTATTGACACTATCAGAGAGCTTGGCAATAAAGGCGCGACGATACAAAGATATAAAGGTTTAGGCGAAATGAACCCCGAACAGCTGTGGGAAACGACTATGGACAAAACCAACAGAAAACTTTTGCAGGTAAAGCTGGAAGACGCCATAGAAACCGACAGAATTTTTACAACCTTGATGGGCGACCAAGTGGAACCCAGACGCGCTTTTATACAAACGCATGCTTTAGACGTAAAGAATTTGGATATTTAACGGCGTAGGCAACGGCGCAAAAAAGCAGCTAAGAAGTTAAGCCGCGCCGCGCAGGCTTGACGTTAAGAAACTTGGATATATAAAAAAATGACAACTCTTTCCGATATAACTTATTGCGATGCAATAGAAGCCGTTATGAAAGCTAATAATTATTATGCGCCGCTAAAACTATTGTATAAAGAAATTTGGAAATATAAAGACAAAAGTAAAATTGTCGGAAAAACTCCTGAAATGACAATTCAAGAAAGAGTTCAGCGTGATAAACGGTTTATAAGGATAGGGCTTGGGGTTTATGCTCTTAAAGATAAATTGGATTTATTGCCGAAAGCGGTTGTCCCGAAAAACGAAAAAGAAAAAAGGGAAAATTTGCATTCCTCAATACAGGGAATGTTGCTTGAAATAGGAAATATTAGAAAAGA
>JAISLV010000205.1 GCA_031277075.1 Endomicrobium sp.
AAGACGCAAAATAAAAAACAAAAAGCGCCGTCAAAATTAAATTGAATGTTGTTTTCATTAAACCCTCTGTAGCGCAATAAATGTATAAAAAAAATTATAGCAAAAAAAATAATTTTGTCTATAAGTTTTTTACATAAAAATCTTTAACGATATAAAGTTGACACTTCTTAGAACTTTTGTTTTAATGTTTATTATGGAAAATTTAAACAGACCGTCTTGGGACGAATATTTTATGAAACTCGCGTGGCTTGTCGCGGAACGCTCCACCTGTTTGAGACATCACGTAGGCGCGGTAATGGTAAAAGACAGACGCATTCTTACCACAGGATATAACGGCGCGGCTGCGGGCGTCAAAGACTGCTTAAAACTAGGATGTTTAAGAGACGCGTTGAAAATTCCGTCGGGGCAAAGACATGAAATATGCCGCGCTATTCATGCCGAACAAAACGCCATAATACAAGGCGGTTTTCAAGGCGTAAACATTAAAGGATCGACGCTTTACTGCACCCATTCTCCCTGCGCGCTTTGCGCAAAAATGATAGTCAATGCCGGCGTCAAAAAAGTAGTCGTCGGAAACATTTACCCCGATAATTTTTACAAAGAACTTTTTTCAGAAGCCGGCGTTGAATACTCCTACCTTACGATAAAAAATCTCGTAATATGTCAAAAAGAATAATCTTTGCGCGTCTAAAAAAATCATAAAGCGCTATCGCCCGTCAGAGCGTCGCGCATTTTTGCGGCAATTGCCGGCATTATTGGTTTTTAGGGACGCCATTGCAATAAAAATCTAAAGGAATGCGTTGTTTTAATTATGGAAAATTTAAACGACTCAGAATTAGTCGCCCTTTTTAAGAAAGGAAACAGCGAAGCGTTTGAGGCTCTTGTTATGCGCTATCAAAGCCAAGTATATTCTTACATAATGTCTATAACGAAAGATTTTGAAATTTCAAACGACGTCATGCAGGAAGTTTTCATAAGAGCCTTTAAAAAATTAACCTCCTACAAAGACGAAAACAAATTAAAAAACTGGCTTTTTATTCTATCAAAAAATATAGTTATGGATTATTACAGAAAAAATTCATACAAACTTTTGCCATTAGAAACGCAAGACGACGACGGTTTTTCTTTAATAGACGTTTTAAGCGACAATGCTCCACTGCCTTTAGAAATAGCTATCGCAAACGATAAAGCCGCCATGATAAATAACGCTTTAAATAAACTTTCCGCAGACGAAAGAGAACTTATAGCTCTCAAAGATTACTTAACCTTTCAAGATATCGCGCGAATGCAAAACAAACCGCTGGGGACGCTTCTATCAAAATTCAACAGAGCTTTGGGCAAATTGAGAAAAATTTTGGCAAAAAACGGACAGGAGGGATACGATGAATGTATGCGATAATTTGCCGCTTTATTTATACGGCGAACTTAACGAACAGGATAAAGAAATTTTCAAACGGCATTTGCTTTCCTGTAGAGAATGCCGTGAAAATATGCAAATTTTTAAAGAAATACAAGAAAACAAAAAAGTCTGCGTCGCTCCCAAACGCGTTATTGACGCCGTTTTTGAAAAAACAACAAGAAAACCCCCTCTTTTAATTTTTTCAAAATCTTTTAAAACGGTTTTTGCTTTAGCGGCGTGTTTTTTAGCCGTAATTCTAGCCGCTCCGTATAAAAAAGACGCTAGGTTTAACAATAATGTCTACGCCGATACTTCTATTGAAGAAATAATAAATATAGATTCCGAGCTTGACGAATTTGAGTCGGATTTTATGTTTTATGCGTAAAATTAAAGGAGGAAGTTATGATTAAAAAGACGGCAGTCGCATTGTGCGCAACATTGTTGCTTGGCAGTTTATCATATGCGGGAGAGCATAAAGGAAAGTTTAACAATGAAGAAAGAAAAGCGAAGTTTGAAGAGATGAAAAAGGAGCGCGTTGAATTTGAAAAGAATCTAAGCGGACTTATTGAAAAGTTCAATCAAGCCGAAGAGTCTGCGAAAAACGACGTAAAAACCGAAATTAAAGCCTTGCTTTCAGAAAGAACCGACAAAGAATTGCCTAAGAAAAAAGAAATGCTTGAAGAACAGAAAAAGAGAATAGATAAACTTGAAAAAGAAATAGCGTCTATTGAAGCCGATAAAGAAAAATATATTGAAGAAAAAGTTGAAAAAATAATAAGCCCCGAAGGACAAGCCAAAAGAAAAGAAATGAAAGAAAAAATTAAAAAAAATAATAAAAAAGATAAAGACGGAAAGAAAAAAGAAAAGATAGAGAAGAAATAATCCTATAATACGGACGTTTCGGTTTGCAAAAAAAGACATAAAAACATAAAGGGCGTCGGATTTTGGCGGGAATGCTATTGCCGTTCAATTTCCGACGCCCTTACATATTTTAACAAAGTTACGCGCCGTTAAAGATTTGACGGAATATACCGCAAGGCTTACATATTATTTTCCTGACTTTCCCGCTTTGTCATTTTTTTGAATTTTTTATATATAAAAAGTGGTTAAAAGTGGTCACCAAATACGGAAGTTTTATAAAATAGGCTAATGAAAAGATATATATGTAAAGAA
>JAISLV010000212.1 GCA_031277075.1 Endomicrobium sp.
GTTTAAAGGACTTTAGAATGTATGAAATAGAGATTTTGACGAAAAAAGGATTTAAGAACCCGCGCGGGGAACACGCGTTTTCTGAAATTTTGGGGCTTGGCGTAAAGGGCGTTAAAAAAGTTGAATATTCTCAAGTTTATCGCATAGACGGCGGCATTAGTTTTGCCGAAGCGGACAAAATAGCGTCTGAACTGTTGAGCGATAAAATAACCGAAACCTATAAGACGTCCGTTGTAAAGCCGTTAGACTGCGGATGCGGCGGCGTTGATTTTAAATCGCGCAATTCTTATTCCTCGTTATCGTTAATAGAAGTTTGGTATAAAAAAGGAGTGACGGACACCGTTGCGGAAAGCGTCGTAAAAGCGGTTAAAGATTTAGGCATAAAAACAGATATAAAAGCCGCCGCAGGACATAAATATTACGTATACGGCAAACTTAGCGGAAACATTTTACACTCTATCGCAACAAAACTGCTTGCCAATACATTGATACAGGAATATAAAATAAAATAAAAAATAAATTGATTCGGCGGGGCTTATTTTGTTGCGTTTATGCGCCAAATACCCGAAAGGCTATATAATGAATTTAACAAACTGTAAAATTGTTGAAATTTTGAATTTGTCGGATAAAGAACTTGCAGAGCTTAGCAAAAAAGCCGCGCTTTCTCTTTCGCTTGAAGAAATGAAAGCCGCGCAGAATTATTTTAAAAAACTTAAAAGAAATCCTACGGACGTTGAACTTGAAACCATAGCTCAAACGTGGAGCGAACACTGCAAGCATAAAACGCTTACGGGGATTATTGAATATACTCAAGTTCAAAACGGTAAAAAAAGCAAGACGGTCTACAATAATCTCCTCAAAGAAACGATTTTTAAAGCTACGGTAGAATTAAATAAAAAATGGTGTTTGTCCGTGTTTAAAGATAATGCGGGCATTATAGAGTTTGACGCTAAATGCGGCGCGGCTTTTAAAGTTGAAACGCATAATCATCCGTCGGCGTTAGAGCCTTACGGAGGTTCAGCGACGGGCATAGGCGGAGTGATAAGAGATATTCTCGGAGTGGGGCTTGGCGCAAAACCTATTGCAAATACCGACGTGTTTTGTTTCGGAAACCCAGACGTAAAATCTTCTAAAGTGCCTGAGGGAATGCACCACCCTAAAAGAATAGCAAAAGGCGTGGTTTCTGGCGTGCGCGATTACGGAAACCGCGTGGGCATACCCACCGTCAACGGTTCGGTTTATTTTGACGACGGATATATGGCAAACCCTTTGGTTTATTGCGGAACCGCAGGCATAATTCCAAAAACGATGATAAATAAAACCGTAAAATCTGGCGATTTAGTTTTGGTTGTCGGCGGGCGGACAGGACGAGACGGAATTCACGGGGCTACTTTTTCTTCAATTCAGCTTGATAAAGAGTCGGACGTCAGAGCCGTTCAAATAGGAAACCCGATAATTGAAAAAAAAGTTTTAGACGCTATGCTTAAAGCGCGGGATTTAGGTTTATACAGAGCGGTTACCGACTGCGGCGCGGGCGGGCTTTCAAGCGCGGCGGGGGAACTTGGCGAAAAAACGGGCGTAAGAATTGCGTTAGAAAAAGTTCCTTTAAAATACGTCGGGCTTAGCCCTTGGGAAATTTGGATTTCTGAGGCGCAAGAGAGAATGGTTTTTGCCGTGCCTCCTAAAAATAAAAAAAAGATTGCCGCGATTTTTGAAAAAGAAAACGTAGAAGCCGTTTTTATAGGCGAATTTACCGACGACAAAAAACTCGTTTTAACTTATAACGGCGAAACCGTATCGGACGTTGATATGGAATTTCTGCACGACGGCGTGCCTAAACCCGTTAGACCCGCAATATACGAGCTGAAAAAAGAAAAGGAACAAAAACAGGTTAATTTCAATTCGGCAAAACTTTTAAAATCTTTGAAAGCCGTTTTAGCCGATTTAAACGTCTGTTCTAAAGAGTGGATTATCCGCCAATACGACCACGAAGTTCAGGGGCAAACCGTAATAAAACCTTTACAGGGAAACGATATTGAAGTTTCAGGTCCCGGCGACGCGGCTGTTGTCTGGCCGTATACCATTGTAAAAGGCACAAAAAAAGGCATTGTTCTTTCAAACGGATTGAACCCTCAATACGGGAAAATAAACGCTTACAAAATGGCGGCAAGCGCGATAGAAGAAGCGTTGAGAAACGCCGTCGCCGTCGGCGGCGACGTAAATAAACTTTCCGTTTTAGACAATTTCTGCTGGGGAAACCCGAACAAACCCGAAATTTTAGGAAGCCTTGTGAGAGCCGCAAACGCCTGTTACGATATGTCAAAATCTTTCGGCGTCCCGTTTATATCGGGCAAAGACAGCCTGCATAACGAGTATTCTATCGGCGGAAAAAAATATTCTATACCTCCCGCGCTTTTAATTTCTGCAATGGGCGTTATAGAAGACGTTCGCAATACGGTAACTATGCCTTTTAAAGAGGGATCCGACCGCATATTTATTTTAGGTTATACAAGAAACGAGCTTGGCGGTTCGGTGTTTTCAAAAATCAATCAAATAAAAGACGGCGTAGTTCCATCCGTCTATCCTAAAGAATCAAAAATTATAATGGAAAAAATTCATCTGGCGATAAACAAAGGTTTAATTGAAGCCTGCCACGACGCAAGCGAAGGCGGCATAGCCGCCGCCGTAAGCGAAATGGCTTTTGCAGGACAAAAAGGCGCCTATATTTACATAGATAAAATTTTGACGAGCGGAAAATTAACGCCCGCCGAAGTTTTGTTTTCAGAAAGCAACGGAAGATTTATTATAGAAGTAAAAAATGAAAACGCCGAAACAATAGAAGAGCTATTTAAAGACTGCGCTGTTTCGGACGCAGGTTTTGTCAGCGAAGACGGCGAAGTGATTTTTGAGAGCGCGAAAGAAAAAATCAAAATAAAAGAGAGATATGAAAACCTGCTAAACTGTTGGAAAAATACGATAAATTGGGAGTGAAGAAGAACGCAGCTAAGAAGTTAAGCGGCTGGGCGGCTAGGCAAGCAGCAAAAAATGCAGCTAGGCAACGGCAGACTATGAAACGAGCTTGTGGCAATATGCGGCGCATAGCGTAGAGGCAGCGGCGTTCTTTGGGTTGTATTATAAAGTTTTATATTTTTAAAGAGATGAAAATGTTAAAAATCTGCTACATTATTACAAAACTTGAACTCGGCGGAGCGCAGAAAGTCGCGCTTTATACGGCGGAACGTCTAGATAAAGATAAATTCTCTTCTTTTTTTATCACAGGCAAAGGCGGGATTTTAGACGGCAAAGCCGCTCAAAAATTTAAATTGTTTCAACTTGACAGTTTTGTAAGAGAAATACGCCCTTTAAAAGACATAGCGGCGTTATTTGGAATTTACAAAATCTTAAAAAAAGAAAAACCGAATATAGTTCATACGCATTCTTCAAAAGCGGGGATACTCGGCAGAATAGCGGCAAAACTTGCCGGCGTAAAAACCGTAATTCATACCATACACGGATACGGTTTTAACGAAACGCAAAAATGGCATATAAAATATTTTTTTATTCTTGTTGAAAAGTTTTGCGCTTTATTTTCGGATAAATTGATAGCCGTAGCCGAAGAAGATATAAAAAAAGGGCTGCGTTATAAAATAGCAAAGGAAGATAAATTTGTTCTTATAAGAGCGGGCATAGACGTAAATTATTATAAAAATTATAAATTGCAGACAAATTTAAAAAAATCGCTTAACCTTTCGGATAACGCTAAAATAGTTACTACCATAGGACCTTTTAAACCGCAAAAAAACCTGAAGGATTTTATAAAAGCTGCGGAAATCGCGGGGAAAAACGTCTCTGAAGCCGTATTTTTGATAACGGGCGACGGGGATTTAAGAAAACGGCTTGAAGAGCAAATATCAAAAACAGGTATGAAAGATAAAATAATACTTCTGGGCTGGCGCGACGATATAGCCGAAATTTTAACTTCAAGCGATATTTTTGTAATGACGTCTTTGTGGGAAGGTTTGCCGCGCGCGATTATAGAAGCTATGTGCTGCGCAAAACCTGTGATAGCAAATGCCGTTGACGGCGTAAAAGAAATAATATCGGAAGGCAAAAACGGATACAAAATACAGCCTTACGATTACGGAGATACGGCTCAAAAAATCATAAAACTTCTTCAAAACGACGCGCTGTTAAAAGAAATGTCCGCAGAAGCGCAATCTTCAATAACCGAAGAGTTTGACATAAATTATACGGTCAGACAGCAGGAAGAACTGTATCTGAAATAGCTCCGCTATTATATGAACTTCATATTATTTTTACTTGCCTCTTTGACTTCTTTTCTCTTTTTTTTAGATAAATTTATTTCGCTGGAGCGCTTAATATTTCAACTTCTTCAGATATTGTATTTACGGCAAAACGCAAATCTCTAACGGGTTTTCCAAAAGAAGCGTCTATATTTACTATATGCCCGCCGTCTTTTGCGTTGAACTGAATTTCAGGGATAAACCCGAAAAAATTAAACATAGCCTCGTCAACGCCTAATTTTGCGCATATCTTTTTTTTGTTCTTTAATAAAATATCCGCCGCTTTCATCATAAGAAGCTGAATTCGCCTCATATTTGCGATATAATTTCTATTTGCCTGAATTATCTCATAAAAATTTTTTATATCCACGGTGTCCGCCGTCTCTTCGTTCATTCTTAAAAATGCGTCTAAAACTTTTACGGATACGGTATAACCGTTTTTTTCGGTAAGAGCGTTAGACGGAAATTTTACGTTTTTTACCGCGTCTTCATGATGTCTAAGCTCATGCGCTAACGCGAAGGAAAAAATTATAAAATTAAACGCTTTAGACGCAGGATTTGAATCGTTATTTAAAATATCTAAGTTTAAAATAACGACTTTTTGCGCGCTGAAATACAGCCCGAGGGTATACTTAAGTTTTTTGTTTGAAGTCATAGAAGCAAAATAAATTTTAGGGATAGCTATATCGCCGTCTATTAATCTTCTATATTTAAGAAATGAAAGAATATCGTTTATAAGTTTTACGTTTTCAGGTTCTGCGGCTGTCTTTCTGAATTTTTTTATGTCGGCGTCTGAAACTTTCGGCAATAATTTTTTAACAACGGCGTAAGATTTTTCAGAAGGCGGGCTGTATTGCGGGTTTTGCGCAAAAGAAAAAGAGAATAAGAAAGAAAAACAAAAAACAAGCGATATTTTTTTCATACCGTAATTATAACAAAAACGTTTAAAACCCGCTTAAAAAATTAAACGCTGATACAATAAACGAATACCCGAGCGGCAAATAGCCGACAACCTGTCAAAA
>JAISLV010000066.1 GCA_031277075.1 Endomicrobium sp.
ATATACCCTCCGTTTTTTTTAAAAGTTTTTGCGTCCGTATAAACGCCGTCTGCGTTTAAATCCGCAAGCGACAATATATCTTCGGGGGAATCGCCGTGAAATTCATATACAAAGTTCACGTTTTTATAAATGCCCGAGCAAGCTCGGATAAATTCTCTGTCTGCGCTTACTACGGCAAAAGCGTTTCCGCTGTCGCCTATAAAGCTGAAAATTTCATATATTCCATCGCCTACAGACGCGTCAAATTTTATTATTATATTATTTTTTTTCTTCTTCTTAGAGGCGTTGTCTATTACGCTCAAAGCCTCTTTAAGCGTAATTGAAACGCCGTTATTTATCTCAAAATAAAAATCGCCTTCGGCTCTCTTTTTAAGGATTAATTCAAAAGCGTCCGCGCCGCCTTTTTGGGCTTCTTTAACAACCTCAATAAATTCCGCATGCGACGACGCTTTTTTTATATACGCAAAACTTGCCGCGACAGCGGGAAAAGACCATCTCCCTTTAAATTCAAAGAATTTTTTTATCTTGGAAAAAACGCTTTCCTTTTTGCTTTCGGTTTCGCCAAGCGCGGCGTCTTTGTCAGCCTGCAAGACGCTTGCCGCAGCAAGTTCGCCGGAGTTTGCCGCAGAAGTTTCTTGGGGCTTTTGTAAAGCGGGGTCTAAAACAGGCGAAATGTTTTTATCGCTTGCGGAGATTCGTTTTAAAGACGGATATTTTTCAATTCTTTCGCCGCTGATTCCGTTGGCGTTAAGCCAAAGGCGGATGTCTTCAAACGTTTCGCTTTCTCTTTGGGAATACTCTTTTGCGCTTTCAAGCCACGCCGATATAATGTTTTTGAGCATAACGTCTTTCATGTCGTCGTCGGCTTTTGAATTTAAAATATTGAGAAGCGGCGGAGCAAAAGCGGAGTTTGAATAATACAAACTTTTTACGCCAAGTTTTCCGGGCAGGCGTATAGCGTCAAAATATTTTTCTTTTTGCGAGGGCGTATCTTTGAGCTTTGGCATAAGATTTATATAAGACACGCCGTTGTCTTTTAAAAAACCGCAAAATTCTTTATGAAAGCCGCCCGCCACTACAATATATACGCTTTCAAAATTTTCTATTTTCAAATTTTCTTCTTCCGAAACTTTTAACGATGGATTTTTTTGAAGGTCTATAACTTTTTTTACCGATTCAAAAAATACGCAGTCTCTTTTGATATTATTTTCGTAAATTAAATCCGTAACGCCGTTGTCGGCAAGATTTGACAAGACGTTATATTCGGCGACGTCGGCGTATTTTACCGCCGCATTTTTAAATTTTTCTCTGTTTTTTATAAAATCGTTAAATTCTTCGCGGCTTACGTCAAGCAAATATATTCGTTTTAACGCGTCAAAGGCGTCCGTAATAAAAAAGATTTCTTTTTCTTCTTCGGAAGCGTAATTGTTTATCGTATATTTTCTCAATTTTTCTTTTTGAGCGTATATCTCGTAAAAATTTAATTTGTCTTTTAAATAAAACGTTTCAACGGCTTTATAAGCCTGCGGGAAAAGCTCTTTGGTTTCGGGCATTTTTTGAGAAATTATTTTATAAACTTTTTCAAGCAAACATCCGAGAGAATCGCTTTCCGCCGCGCCGTTTAAAGCAAAAGACGATATGTCGGAATAATCGCGGTATGAGAGTTTTGAAGCCGCGTATTTATGAAGTTTTGAAAAGTCCGTTTGGACTTCTTTTAAGTTTATCCCTGCGTTTTCTTCTTTTATTTTAAGATAATTTAAAAAATCTTTATACTGCAAAGCGTCAAAATTTTTATCCTGCTGAAAAAAGTCTTTTATTTTTGAATATGATTTTTCGTTTTCTTCTTCAAGAGCTTTCTCTATTTTATACATTACCGCGCTTAAACGTCTTTTTTTTAAATTAGCGTTTTTTCTGTCAAGCGAGCCGAACACTTCCGCGTTTTCATCGTATATTTCAAGCATCCGCCGTATAAGCGCAAGGTTTTCGGCGTATATTTTTGCGTCTTCTATTCCGTATAAAATGTCTTTTTGATAATACGACGCGTAATATTCGCAGGCTCCTATGCGCCCGTTTTTAAGCATTTTATCCAATATGCTTTTCTTAAGATTTTCATCTAACCCTTCAAATAGGCTCGTTTCCACCTTGCCCGCAGGCGCGCCTTCGGCAAAAATACCTTTTAATTTATTCTTCTTATCGTAAGCGTCAATTATTTTAACGATTTTTTCCTGCGCGGAAAAATTATTGTGCAAATCTGAAATATATATAACTAAAACGTCTTTGCCGTAAATTTCCCCTCCCCCAAATAATGAAATATCGTTCACGGCTTCAATATTATTTATTGTATTGCCGTTTAAATCCGCATACAAAAGACAATCGTTAAACACAAACGATACCAGAAAAGCCGTTAAAATAAAAATATGCAATACTTTTTTTATACAATTATTATACATAAACGTTCACCCGTTCATTAGCTGCTTAAAACTATCTTAGTTCAATCTAAAAAGAATTTAAAAAAAATAAAAACTCTTTCAAAGAAAAGAATTTCATTATCCTTCTCAAACTGCATAAAGCAATAAAATTTTAGACCAATATAACATTTTAAGGCGGATATGTCAAGTAGACGGCAACAACTGATTGTATTGGCAGCGGCGCAAACCTAGCGCAAGCGCAGCTCATCGCCAAAAAACGACGCGCGACACATCCGCTGAACTTGTTTTCAGGGGATATTTAATAGTCTGCAGTTTATCCCAGCAGCCGCCTATTGTTTTTATTTTCTCCGAAATAGCCGTGAAACGCAAAAGGTTTTATTGAGCGTATTTCTGAAATGTTTGCTTCGCGCGAGAAATATTTTGCAATTTCTAAAGGCGCAAAACGCATAGCGTTTTTTTCAAATATATGTTTGTTTTTAACGCATATAAATAAATCTTCGTTAGTCGTATTTTTGTAAGGCTCAAAATCAAGAGGTTCAAAAGGCAGGTTTAACTTTGACGGCAATTCCAGCAAACGTTTTGAACGCAACGACACGCTGTTTCCAACTCTGCAAATGTTTCCGTTAGCGTCTAATAGAGACTTATTTTTAGGCCACGGCGCGCCGATATAATCGTAATTTAAAAATTCGCCGCGCCAGCTTTGAGGGTTAATTACAAAACCGTCGTAATGAATTAAAAGCATAAAATCCGTCCGAATATATTTGTGCATTTCGTAAATCATTTTATAATTGAAATCGTCTATGGTCTTGTTTTGCGCGGTATATTCAAAGCGGATATTTTCAGGCAAGCCGAAAGGTTTTTCGTGGCTTACCAAAACTGCGTCGGCAAAAGAGACGCCGCGCATGCTGTATTTTAGAGCTTTAACCGTTTCCGCTATTTCTTTGCAAGCCAAAGCCGCTATGGTGACGTTTGGAAGGTTTAACATATATCGCCGTCTGCGCGTTTAAAAAATAACGCCGCGCCCTGCGCTCCGAAACCAAAAGACAAAGACAGCGCGGAATTTATAGGACGTTCCATCTTTTTATTGACGACATAGTCCAGCCCGCAAGCAATATCGGTTTCGTTAAAATTTAAAGTCGGGGGAATTACGGCGTCTTGCATAGCAAGTATTGAAAATACCGCGCCCGCCATACTTGAAACGCTTAAAGTATGTCCCGTCGCCGCTTTTGTTGAAGACACAAAAAGTTTTTGACGGCAAACTCCGCCGCCGCCGCGCAGTTTAGATATCGCAAAACTTTCAAAATAATCGTTTAGCCTTGTTCCCGTCCCGTGAGCGTGAACGAAACTCGGGGTTTGCCCGTTTAGCGCTTTGTATATTATTTGCGTCATTTTA
>JAISLV010000114.1 GCA_031277075.1 Endomicrobium sp.
TTACCCTTTGTGCGTTGGAGACTCTGATACCCCTCGGGCTTTTTTTTTGCCCTTTTTGTCGCCAGTCTTCCAACGTCTCTTATACGCTTAATTATATATTCTTTTTAAGGAACAATTTGCCGTTTGTCTTTGCCGTTACTTTTGTCGTCGTCGTTACTTAGCTGCTTAGCCGCCTAACTTCTTAGCTGCATTCTTTGCAACTAAGCTTTTTTATTACTTTGCATGGATTTCCGACAGCAATTACGTCTGGCGGAATGCTTTTTGTCACAACGCTTCCCGCGCCGATAATAGAGTTGTCGCCTATTGTCACATTCGGCAAAATAGACGCTCCTGCGCCAATCCAAACATTATTGCCGATTGTTATTGGAAGAGCGTATTCATATTTTTGCTTTCTTTGTTTTGGGTCTATGGGGTGCTTAGCCGTATAAATTCCAACGTTTGGCGCGATGAGAACGTCGTCGCCTATACTTACCTTTGCGCAATCTAAGATAACAAGATTAACATTTGCAAAAACATCATTCCCCAAAAAAATATTATGACCGAAATCGCAATAAAACGGCGGCTCAATAATGCAGTTTTCCCCTATAGCGCCAAGCAAACGTTTAAGCAGTATTGCTTTTTGCTCTATATCGGAAGGCTTAAAATGATTGTATTCAAAAACAATCTGTTGAGCGCGTTTTCGCTCCTCCGTTAATTGCGCGTCAAAACGATATAAAAAACCTTGTCTTGCTTTTTCTGTTTCCGTCAAATCGGGCTTCATATATTTTTTGTTCCTTAAACAAAGACGCTTTATAAACCTACGGCTTTTATTATATCGTCTATAGACGCTTTTACTTTTTTAGGTTTTAAAGCGTTTTTTACGGCAATGTCCGGGTCTTTTAAGCCGTGACCTGTTAAAATGCAAACGGCTTTTATATCTTTTTCGTTTTTAAAATATCCTTGTTTTACATATTTTACAAGCCCCGCTAAAGACGCCGCGGAAGCAGGCTCGCAAAAAACGCCTTCAGAAGACGCCGCAAGTTTGTAGGCGTCTAAAATTTCTTCATCGGAAACTATGTCGATTACTCCGCCAGAGTCGTCCCTTGCCTCTTCCGCTGTTTTCCACGACGCGGGGTTCCCTATTCTTATGGCGGTGGCTATAGTTTCAGGCTTTTCTATAGGGCGTTTTTCAACTATCGGCGCCGCGCCTGCGGCTTGAAAGCCCATCATTTTAGGAAGTTTATAAACTTTTGCATTGTTTTCGTGGCATTCTTTATACCCTTTCCAATAAGCCGTAATATTGCCCGCGTTTCCTACGGGCATAAACTGGTAATCGGGCGCGCCTTTTAGAGTTTCGCAAATTTCGTAGGCGGCTGTTTTTTGTCCTTCAATTCTAAAAGGATTTATTGAATTTACCAAAGTAAGCGGATAATTGCTGCTCAATTCTTTGACAAGTTTTAAAGCCTCGTCAAAATTTCCCGCCACTTCTAAAACTTCAGCTCCGTGCATAAGCGCCTGCGAAAGTTTTCCTAAAGCTATTTTTCCTTCGGGTATTAATACGACGCATTTTATCTGCGCCCTTGCCGAATATGCCGCCGCAGAAGCCGAAGTGTTCCCCGTTGAAGCGCATATTACGGCTTTGCTGCCTTCTTCAACGGCTATAGAAACCGCCATTGTCATCCCCCTGACTTTAAAAGAGCCCGTGGGGTTTGCGCCTTCGTATTTAAAATAAATTTCGCCTTTAAATCCGATTTTTTTAGGAATGTTCCTTGCGGCAATTAATGGAGTGTTGCCTTCGTTAAGCGATATTATCGGCGTTTTAGGAGAAACCGGCAAAACATTTTTATACTTTTCTATCAAACCTTTGTATAACATTTTTTTTCCTTTTACAAAAAATTTACAGACGGGACGTCTCTAAAGGGTGTCTCTAAAAACCCTAATGCCCGTCCTTGCCGCGCCTTTTGCGGCATTTCTACATCAGAAAATTTGTCCGTCCTTGCTCTTAGGACGCCCTTCATTTTCTTCTTTGAACTGCCGCAAAATTTGCGGCAATTACGAACATTATAGGCTTTTAGAGACACCCAAAAGTTTTTTGAGGTTTCCCCCTAAAATTTTTTCTTTGTTTTCTGCGGCAAAGTTTAAAGAGTTGATAAACTCTATTTCAGTTTTAGGATTTTCTAAAGGGAAATCCGAACCGTATAAAATTTTATCAAATCCGTGCTTTGCAAAAAATTTTTCTCTCAAGTCCGCGCTCATTTCCCTTATGCTGTCTGAAGTGTCAAAATAAACGTTTTTGCCGCCGAGCTTTTCAAGAGCTTCTTCCCACATAAGATAGCCGCCCATATGCGCGCAGATAACTTTAAGATTTGGGAATTTGTTTAACACATTCAAAATTCTATCGGGCGAAGAACGCACTTCTCCTTTAGAACTTAGCTCAACCCCGCAGTGAAACAATACGGGAAGCGACAACTTTTCAAGTTCTTCGTAAATGCGGAAAGCCTTTTCGTCGTCTGCGTAAAAGAGCTGAAACTCCGTTTGAAGTTTTATTCCGCAAGCATTGTCTTTTATTCGTTTAATTTCTTCTTTATACCCTTCAAAATACGGATGCATTGAAGCAAACGGAATAATTCTGTCGTCTTTTATTGAAAAAAGCCAATTGTTTATAGAGACCACCTGTTCCGGTCGCGACGCCACTGCGGCGACAAGACTTTTAGAAACGCCCGCTTCGTCCATATATTTAAAAAGATTGTCTTTTATAGGCAGGTCTATCATAGTTTTGCTAAAAGCCTTTTGAAGTTCGTCTTTTGCCCTCAACGCTATTTTGTCGGGATATATGTGAGTGTGAGAATCTAGTATTTGCATTTTTGAAATCCTTTTCTTCTTTGCCCTGCCGCAAAAATTGCGGCAATTACGTACATTATAGGTTTTTGCAAGACACCCATTGAGAGATACTTTGTTTCCCGTTTGAAAATTTCAACTTTTTTAAATATTTATTTTGACTTTTTATAGATAATTAATAGAAACTCTTTTTCTATTGTTATAGACAGCCGTCATAATATACGTATATGCAGTATTCTACAAAATCCTGCGGCGCAGTGTCTATGTGCCGCAATGAAGAGACAATTACAGCGAGAGGCTGATAAAATCAACAACAAAAACAAACTGCATACCCCCCTCCGCGCAGACATTGTCTGCGCGACGAGGTATTTGTAGTTTGTCTTTGCCGTTGTCATCGTAGTTGCCATTGTCGTTGCCACTTGCATTTGTCCGTCATTCTGAATTTATTTCAGAATCTGCCGTTTTAAGTTCCAACGGCAAAAAAAAACAGCAACGGCAGCAGCAGATACTGAAAGAGACCCTGAAAGAGACTATGAAAGAGACCCTGAAACAAGTTCAGGGTGACGCATTCGCGTCAGTTTTGTATGACGGACATAACGGCAAACGGAAAATACCCCGACGTGCAGACATTGTCTGCGCGACGAGGTATTTGTAGTTTGTCTTTGCCGTTGTCGTTGCCGTTTGCAGTTGTCCGTCATTCTGAATTTATTTCAGAATCTGCCGTTTTAAGTTCCAACGGCAAAAAAAACAGCAACGGCAAACAGCAGATACTGAAAGAGACCCTGAAACAAGTTCAGGGTGACGCTTTGCGTCAGTTTTGGGTGACGCTTTGCATCAGTTTTGGGTGACGCGTTCGCGTCAGTTTTGTATGACGGGCATAACGGCAAAATAAACACCAACGGCAACAGCAGATAATGAAACGAATTTGATAAAATGACTCCAACTCAATGTTTGCGACAGTGTCGCAAACAGTTGCTGACTGTAATCGGGGTAGGTCTCATATTGAATTTCATTAATGATATAATTCCCTATAGTCCAATATAAACAACTTACCGCCGAATTGAGATACATCGCAATCTGTTTGCCCGTTTGGTCTATCAGGCGTTCTATGCCTTGAAAAAGGCGATTGCTGTTTTCATTGATATTTGGGTGTATGTATTTTGTTAATATTTTCCATTAATATATTCATTTCATTTTCCGTGCAGGCTTTTCCTGCGTTTTCATTATTGTTCATAATAGTTATTTATACGAAGCGCCCGCACTTTGCAATTATTTTTTCCTCACCGGTATTCTCAAAATCGTTTTCATTTTTGATTTTTCAGTTTTCCGTGGATCTGATAAATATATTTCGTGATGTTTCCTTTTTTCGTTTACCAAATCATTTATTAAGCCATTTTCTTCGATATATTTTTCTATCAATTTCACTGTCTTTGCTTCTTCATCAAATGATCCAATGTGCATACATTGCACACATAATCCTTCCTTTATTTTTA
>JAISLV010000126.1 GCA_031277075.1 Endomicrobium sp.
TAAATATTCTGTGTTAAATTCTTGTATTTGAGATAAAGTAGAATATCCGTATAAAGCGGCGGCGCACTTTACCCCCGCCGCTTTTGCCGCTTTAAAATCGTTTGCGCTGTCGCCGATCATAAGGGTTTTGCTTTTATAAGTTTGCGCATTTTTTATTAAATCTAATATCGGCTGCGGGTCTGGTTTTTTTACGCCTATAGTATCGCCGCCCCACACTTCTACAAAATATTTTAAAAGCCCTAATCTGTCTAAAATTTCTTTAGAAAACGTCTCCGTTTTATTTGAAAGCACGGCTTTTTTTACGCCTTTAAGAGCTTCCAGCGTTTCAGATACCGAATCGTAAGGTTTTGTTGTGTCTGTAAGGCATTTTCCATAGTAAAACCTGAATTTTTCAAGCGCGTCTTCGCGGTTTTTTAAAGTTTCTCCCGGGACAACTCTTTCTACAAGCGATTTTATTCCGCTGCCAAGGCAGGCTCTTACTTGGTCTATATCTAAAGGCGAAAAGTTAAATTCCCTGCGCACGCAATTAACAGCCGAAGTTATATCTCTTTGAGAATCTATAAGCGTTCCGTCTAAATCAAAAATTATAAAGTCAAACATACCTAGCCCCATATGTTGCCGCGTTTATTTCTGCCATTTTATCATTTCCGGTATATATTGCGCCTGCATACAATATTGGGGCAAAGCCCTTATAGTATAAGCGCAACGACCAACTTTATTTAGCGGAATTTTTCCTTCGTAGACGTAATTGTCGCCTTCTTTTGAAACAAGACGCATTTCGTAGACTTCCTGCTGGCTCATAACGCCTGTTGTAGTGATATAGCCGCTGTAAATTTGGACGCTTAAATCTTCCGGCGCAATTTCGCCCAAATAAACTTTAGCCTGAATAATCATATCGCTTGATATTTTTATTTCGTCATGGACATTGTCTTGAGAAGAAATAATTTTTACAGAACTCCAGTTTTTTTTCAAATTGGCATACCATTGCGCTTTTTTCTTTGCGCAGGCAAAATCGTCTTTAGAAAGTTTAACGTGATCTAGCGCCGTAGGGATATAAAATTTTTTAGTATATTCTTCTATCATTCTGTTAGTGTTAAACACAGGACCTAAAGTTTGCATAGCGGATTTCATCTTTTTTATCCAGCCGCGCGGTATGCCGTCTAAGCCGCGCGTAAAATAAAGAGGAACTATCTCATTTTCAAGCGTTTCATAAATTGCGCTGCTTTCAACGTCGTCTTGAGATTTTCTGTCCGCGTAAGTATCTAGAGAACCTATAGTCCAGCCGTTTTCGCCGTTGTATCCTTCGCACCACCAGCCGTCTAAAACGCTGAAATTTATTACGCCGTTGACGGCGGCTTTCATGCCGCTT
This sequence comes from Endomicrobium sp., assembly GCA_031277075.1. Classification (GTDB taxonomy): domain Bacteria; phylum Elusimicrobiota; class Endomicrobiia; order Endomicrobiales; family Endomicrobiaceae; genus JAISLV01. The sequence goes on from JAISLV010000126.1 coordinate 1,370, forward strand.
GTGCCGGAGGCTTCTTCGGGTCTTAAAGGATTGTTAAGCCAAATGTCTGCGCCTTGAACTAAATAATGCGCGACGTTCATGTCGTAATCTTCCAAAAATACCACTTTATGTTTAAGTTCATTATCGCTTGAAAGATTTACTATTTGTTTAATAATATCTTTTCCGTTATTGTCTTGAGGATGGGCTTTGCCGGCTATTATAATTTGGACGGGATTTTCTTTGTTGGTAAGAATTTTTTTGATTCTTTCTAAATCTCTGAAAATTAAATTGCCGCGCTTGTATGAAGCAAAACGTCTTGCAAAACCTATTGTAAGCGCTTCGGGGTCTAAAACTTCGTCGGCATAACTTACGGCTTTTTGCGAAAGCCCGCGCCTTTCAAGCTGATGTCTAAGCCTTGCTCTTGCAAAAGAGACAAGCCTTTCTCTTCTTCTTTCATGGCTTCTCCAAAGTTCTGCGTCTGGAATATGTATTATTCTATTCCAAATAGTGTGGTCTGCGGGTTCGTCTTTCCACGACGATCCCAAATATCTGTCAAATAACCCTGCAAATTCATATGATATCCACGTATTTGTGTGTATGCCGTTTGTAATATGAGTTATCGGCACTTCCTTTCTTGGCAAACCGTCCCAAATTTTTGACCACATATCTCTAGAAACCGTCGCATGCAGCCTGCTGACGCCGTTTGCTTTATTTGTCATTCTTAAAGCTAAAATCGTCATTGAAAAATTTGCGTCCTGCTTAATTGATTCAAAAGAAAAACTTCCGAGCTTTAAAAAACTTTCCTTTGAAACATTGAACTTTTTTAAAAACGGCTCAAAATATTTTAATACAAGGTCGTCGGCAAACATTTCATTGCCCGCAGGAACGGGCGTGTGCGTAGTAAAAACGCATCCGCTTTTTACAAGCTCAAAAGCCTCGTCAACCGACAAACCGTCGTCTTCAACATAACGTCTTAGCTTTTCAAATAGAAGAAACGCGGAATGTCCCTCGTTTATATGTATTACATCGGGCTTTATATTGAGCGCGTTAAGAAGTTTTATTCCGCCTATGCCAAGCACAAGCTCTTGTCTTATGCGCATATCTCTGTCTCCGCCGTATAATTGCCCCGTAATTTCGCGCGCTTCGGGCTGATTTTTATCAAAATCAGTATCTAAAAGATATAGAGGCGCTCTTCCTACCTGTAATTTCCACACTCTTGCGTAAATAGGATTTTTTGGAACGTCTATACAAACTATCAGCCGCGTTCCATCGGGATTTTTGACGGGCTGAAAAGGCAGGCGCGAAAAAATATTTTCATTGTATTCTTCTTGCTGCCAGCCGTCGTAACTTAAATATTGTTTAAAATACCCGTATCTGTAAAGGAGACCTACGCCTACAAGAGGCAGCCCTAAATCGCTTGCGGATTTTAAATGGTCGCCCGACAAAACGCCAAGCCCGCCCGAATAAATGGGAACGCTTTCGTGTATGGCAAATTCCGTTGAAAAATACGCAAACTGCAAATTGGAATGTTGCGCGCACTCTCTGCTATACCATGTTTTCATGGTCATATATTTTGTCAAATCGGCGTTTACTCTTTCCATGTGAGAAATAAAACTTCCGTCGGAAGCGACTTTTTCAAGCCGTTCTTGGCTGACCATTCCCAAAATAGCTTTAGGGTTGTGGTAAGATTCTTCCCAAACGTCTCTGTCAAGCCTTCTAAAAAGTTCTACGGCGTCGCTGTTCCAGCACCACCACATATTGTCGGCTATCGTAAGCAAAGGAGACAAAATTTCTGGCAAATTGGGAACAGTGACAAAAGTCTTTGCCTCTTTTGAAATAAAAGTCTCCTGCTGCTCGTTAAACAAATCAAGTTTCATTTTTACTCCTCGTTAAAAAATATATAATTCCTAATAATATCAAATTTATATTTTTTAGGCAAAAATATGTTCTGAAATACTTCTAAAAAATACATTCTGAAATACATTTTTTGGTTTTAAAAACTTTGCGGGCGGACAGTTGTCAGCCTCTGGCAAGAGACAGGGCGTAGACTTTTTTTGCGCCGAACTTTTTTAATACGGCAGCGCAGGCGGATACGGTAGCGCCTGTGGTTACTATATCGTCAACTAGAAGTATGTTTTTTTTACGAGTCAGTTCTCCGTTTTTTACAAGAAATGAATTTTTTATGTTTTTTGCGCGCTCTTCTTTTGAAAGCTGAAACTGAGGTTTTGTCATCTTTTTTCTGTAAAGTATGTTTGAAAAAACAGGTATCCCGCTCAGTTTTGAAATTTCGCGGCTTAAAACTTCAGCTTGATTATAGCCTCTTTTTATACGTCTTATTATGTTTAACGGAACTGGAATAATGCAGTCTGTTTTATCGTAAAAAGGAAGTTCTTTAAATTTATTTGCCATCTGCGCTCCAAAATCTTTTGCTAAAAACGCTCTGTCTAAATATTTAAACTTTAAAATAAGTTTCCTCAACGCGCCTTTGTATAAATACACGGAATATATTGCGTCTGCGCAAATTTCAGACGGATGTTTTGCGCATCTGTAGCAATGCTCCCCTCCGTCTTTTCAAGGCGCGCCGCATTTTTTGCATGTAAACCCTGTAATTTTAGGCAAAGCGTTTAAACAAGACGGGCAAATTCTTCCATTGTAAGAAACGCTTAAATCTGCGCCGCAGGAAGAACATGTTATAGGGAAAATGAAAGATAGTATTTGCGAAATGATTTTCATAAAAATCCTTGAACGGGAAAAAAGAAGTTAAGCAGCTAGGCAAAAACAACTACGAACGGCAAACAGCAGACCCTGAAACAAGTTCAGGGTGACGGGCAAAAGCAACGACGAACGGCAAACGGCAGACACTGAAACGAGTTTAGCATGATGAATTAACGGCAACGGCAAGTATTTCTTGTCTGTCACCCTGAACTTGTTTCTGGGTCTGCTGTGTCTCAGTAGTTTTGTTATTCCTTTTTTCTGTAATACCCGAAAGAGCATTGCCCCGAAGAGACATTGTCTCTCGTCTGTCGGGTATCTGCCTTTTGCCGCTACTATGCCTCTATGCATCATCCGTTCCTAAAACTGTATTGTCAATTTTGTAACAAGCGTTAAATCTGTGTAGTTTAAGTCTGAATTATAGGAATATTCAAAACGCTCAAAAGAGCCGCCCAGCAAAAATCTGAAATATTTTGATATTTCGTAATCTGCGTTTAGCGACAATCCGTAATTTGTGTTATTGTCGGTTTCAATGTTTAATTCGGAAGACTGCGAAATATATTTTATTTGCGATTCTACCATCATTCTGTTTTTTAAAGGGATTATTTTATTTATTATAGGTATTTTTAGTCCAGCTGGAAAATTTAAGTCTGAATTTATCTGGCAGAGAAAACTGTTTTTGAGCGTCTGAACCGATAATTTGCCGTCTGCGTTTTTTTGCCATCTGTCTTCGTTTTCGTATCTCAAGCTCATTCTCCACTTTCCCAAAGTAAGCGCGCCTTGCCCGGCAATTCTTCTGTCTTTTGAATCTAAAAGCGGCGATAAAGTAAAATAATCGTCGGCGTCGCCGTTTATATTTTCAAAAGAAAAATATAAATCTATGAACTTAAAAAGCTTACACCTGTAATCTGCTCCATACATTATATTATTTGAATATGATATTCCATATGTCGTTATGTCTTTATCATTGTATTTGAAGTTTAGCTGAGTGTCGCTCATCCACTTGATTTGTCCGAAAAAACCTTCAATGCCCGATATTCCTATAAGCAAATCAGGCCATATCTGCGTAAAAATGTCCGTTGCAGTTCCCGTAATATAAGAATTTTCGCCGCCTTCGGTATAAGTAAAGTTTGCGGTAAGAGATTTTAAAGGCAATAAAAAGCCTGAAAACGAAAACGCTTCAAAAGGCATGTATCGCCCGCTTACTCTTATATCGTTTCTGTTTAAAATAGTTTTTACCATATACGAAGAAGAGGAATACGACGGCAAAATTTCCATAAGGATATTGTCTCTTATCCAGAGTTTGTCTGAAGCAAAACCTATAGACTTAAAATTTTTGTCGACATTATCGTAAGAATCTGAATCTTGCATTCTGTAATAAGCGGAAAAAGATAAAGTTTTTAAAAACCGCGAAGCGGATATATCGTAAGCGTTCAAATTCCAAGAAATTTCCCCCGTTCCGTTTCTTTCAATATATTTTTTTTGACCGGGCGCTTCTGAATAAGCCGTCGCCGTTCCTAAAGCAATATTGTAATTTTCTCTTGTGTTTATGCTGTAAGTAAACGTAGGGCTAAACCAGCTTGCTATGCCCATAGACATACTTGCGCCTACCGTTTGATTTAAAGTTTTATCGTATTCAATTTCTCTGTTTTTGTAATACTGTCTGTTTTTTTCTTTTACTGTGTCTATTAAATACGAAGGCGAAAAAGTTATTCCTTTTGAAAATTTAAACGGCAGTTTAACGGCAAAAGTATTTCTTTTTTCAAGCGTGTGATAATCTGAAATTTTTATATATTCGTTTAAAGCGTCTAATCCTAAAAACGAATCCGCGTTTGAAACAGATTCGCGCGGGGAATCTCTGTAATAAGAGCTTGCCATAGAGGCGTCTGCGGTAAGATTTTGCGGCAATAGCGGAAAAACTACAGGATTGTTGTAGACTACAGTTGCGCCTACGGTCTCTCTATCTTCTAGACGTTTTAAATTTTCGGTGTCAATTATAGAGCGGTTATAGCGCGCCGCAATTTGCGGCAAATCAACGCCTAAATTTAAATTAGTTTCGGCGTTTGCCGAATATGAAACTACGGTTCCCTGCTCGTTAATAGAAACTAAATTAGATTCGTTTGCGCTCACTTTGGGCGTATAAGTTTTTATTTTTGAAATGTCGGCTCTTATAGGCAAAATATTTAAAGTTTCCGTTTTTACGCCTTCAAAGTGCAAGTAGGCTCTGTCTTCGCTGTAATCTCTGTTGTATACTCCCGCGCTAACCGTTTGAAAATCCCTGTTTGAATTTTTTCTATAAACTCCTCCCGTAACCGCTCCTATTGTTTTATTTCCGTTCCAGCGCAAAGAGCCGCCTGCTTTCCAAGCTAAACCGTCAAGCGTTTTGCTTCCTTTTACGTGTATTTCGTTAAACCATATTTGTCGGTCAGGCGAAGAAGACTGCACGGAAACTACGCCCAAAGTTATCTGCGAAATTTTTTCAAGAGACGGAGTTCCCGTAACGCTTATTTTTGCTCCGGGTTCTGAAGACGACCAAGAGTTCGCTCTGCCCGCGCCTTTTTGGTCTATCGTTATAAGTTTCCAGTCGTTCCAGCTTGTATCGGCTGATTTTACTACAGAAAATTCAAAATAATTATTGTCGTTTCCGCCTGCGCGGAAAACTATTGTATCGCCTATGTTTGCATATTTTGCATAGACAAAAAATCTTATGCTGTCGTATTTTGAAATATCAAGCCCGTCGCCCGAATAGACTGATTTTGCAAAAAATTGGTCGCCCGCTAAAGGATTGGAATACGCCAATTTCAACGACTGTTCATCTTTTCTAACGCCGCTGTCAATATCGTAAAGGTCGCGGTAATAACTGTTTGTCATAAGCGAAACGTAATCTGTGTCAGAATTGCCTATTGAAGAAACTTTAAAATCTGAAATATGAGTTCCCGTTTCTTCCCATTTATTGCTCGTAATTGCGATTTTTCCTATTGTGATTTTTCCTTTTTCCGCAGAATTTCGGACTATTCTCAAACGTAAAATTCTTATGTTTTTCCAGTTTTCTGGCGCGGACATAGTGTTTATAGGAATTCTTATCTGACGCCAACCATTATATGGCGGTTTTTTCATATCGCTCCCTTGAGTTTTTACGTTGACACTTCCCGCGACATCTTCATGCCTGTCTAAAATTCCATTTCTATTTAAATCTTCCGTGTCTAATTTCCCATTGTGCGCGCCTATATATGACGTAGTTCCGTCGTAATTTAAATAAGGCTGTCCCGTGTCTTCCCAAGGGCTTAAAACTCCGTTATTGTCTTTGTCTTCAGTGTCTAAAATGCCGTTATTGTCGGCGTCTTCGTTTATTTCCGAAGCGTAGTCTATGTATAAATCCGCTTTACCAGATTCATCAGCCGCCGAAGAATCCTGTTTGAACCAAACGTCGACGTATAACTTTTTTGAAAAATCCAAACCCGTCAAAGAAAGTTTTTGCGCAAAGGCAAGTTGCGAGCGTGTGGTAACGTCGTAATCAATTTCAATCGTAAGCTGTTTTTGTCCGTCTACAAGCTCTAATTTCGGGTCTATGTCCCTTAAATAAATTTCTCTGCTTTTCCACGACAGTTCGTTGAGGTTTCTAGGCGTAATAGGAAACGCCGACGAATGAAACCAATTTTCGTCTAAAAGGCTTGCAGAGTCTTCATATACGGAAGAGTCCATAGAATCTATCAAGGCTTTGTCTGAAGTATTGTCGTTTTGCGAGCTGAAAGCGTATTCTGCATCCGCATTGATTTTCATATTTAAAAAGTCTACGCTCATATCGGTAATTTTGGCGTCTACTTCGCCTACGGTAAGGCTTGTGGGCGCGCTGCGGACGTCGGGCAGCTCGCCTCCTTTTGCGGTGAAATTGTATAATAGGCTTGCCCCGACGGAAATATCTTTCGTAAGATTGAGCTGCGCTCTGCCGCCGATAAGAGTAGACTCGCTTTCAGAACCAAACATTGAATAGTCGTAAGAAATATCTATTACCGAAGTTTCTTTTATGATATTGTCTCTGATAATAGTCAAAATTCCCAAATCATAATCTATTATATAGTCAATGTTTGCCATAAGAGCGGCGCCGTCAACTACTACTTTTTCCGACTGAGGAACTATTCCGGGACGGAGAGTTAAAATTTTTACCGTGTATTGGTATTCCGTTATAAAGTTGTATCGGTGAGTATTAAACTTGTATAAATCGTCTGAGAGGGGAGTTCCGCTTGAAGGAACTAAATTAAAAACGCCGTTTTCAAAATCAACGTTTATTGTGGAAGGATATTTTGGAACTTGTTTCGGCGCGCCCGTTCCATTGTCTATTTGAGTTGGAATATTGCCGTTTAAATCTTGTATTTCAAGGACAAAATTTCCCCTGCCGTTGTCGCGTATGATTTTTAAATTTCCGAGATTGTAAAACGTTTTTAATTCGGTAGTGTGCGCTGAGGTATTGTTCAAATCTTTAATTATCAAAGGCAAAGAACTAAGCCAAGTATTATCTGTAAATTGATAATTTACAGCGGCTACGTAATTGCTTAGCAGAGGGTTTTTAAAATTTATTATGCCCGTATTGTAATCTATCGTGTAGTCTTGTCCCGGCGTTAAAAGAACGAAATTTCCTCTGTAAGTTTGCGTCGAGCCTATGGGCTTTAAATAATTCAGCGGCGTAGCCGTCGTAATTGATATGTTTAATTTAGGGTCTATTCTTTGATAATCAATAAAAACCTGCGCAGACCCCGCTTTTATAGTTCTTGCTTCAGACGATTTCAAAATTGAATAATATTTTAATTTTATATACGAAACGTCGGCGATAGTTCTTCTCTCAAGCTGAGTATTTCCCGTTAATCGTTTTATTTCCGACGCTCCTTTTGTCTGGCTGAAAAAAGCGCTTGCGCCAAATACCTTGTATCCTGCGTAAATTTTTAAACCGAAAAGCTCTTTTGAATAACTTACAAATTCGCTTGCTGGAAGAGAGACGGCAATATCGCCGAAAGCCGCTTCCCTTATAAACTCGTCGGGCAAACCCGTATATACGAGCGATATGTCTTTTTTGTTGACTGTGTCGTCATAGTCCACGTTTATATTTAAACGTTTGCCGACTTTGCCCTGAACGCGCATTTGCAGTTCTTGTTCCATTTTAAAAGAAGAAGAATTTTGCCTTTTTCCGTCTTCTTCTTTATCATACATACGCGAACTAAAATCAAAACCGATAAGTTTTCTGCCAGAAAGAGAAAGGCTTGATTCAAAAGGAAGTTTTGCCATAATGCCGGGAGGGATAGGTTTTTCAGAACGCTGCATTTGCT
>JAISLV010000217.1 GCA_031277075.1 Endomicrobium sp.
CCCCGATATTAAAATCTTCGCGCGACGCGGCTGAAGTTTAAAGACTATTAGGCGTCTTGCAAAAACCTATAATGTACGTAATTGCCGTAAATTTTACGGCAGTGCAAAGAAGAAAATGAAGGGCGTCTTAAGAGCAAGGACGGACAAATTTTCTGATGTAGAAATGCCGCAGAGACAATGTCTCAAGGCGCAAGGCAAGGACGGGCGTTAGGGTTTTTAGAGACACCCATTACGGGTAAAACTTGAGCTTTTATGCAATTGATTTTTAAATTTGTTGTTCCGCTTCTTAAACGGAAGCGGTTTTTGTTTTAAATATGAAAAGAAAATTTATAACTTTTAGCCAAAACAAATCAATTTTTATAGTTTTTTTTGAAAAATATAAAACTAAAATTTTACCTTCGCCGCTGCCGCCGGCGATTGCAAATTTGTTTATACGCATATTCGGCGCAAAGCGTCCGCGTCAAAATTTTGATTTTGCAAACGTCTCGTCAGTTTTAATTCGTCCGGGAGCGGGCGTAGGCGACGCCGTAGTTTTGACGTCTTCTTTGTCTCAGTTAAAGCGCGCATACAAAAATATTAAAATCGGCGTGTTGGTAAATTTGCGCGACGGAGCCGTATTTAAGAATAACCCTCATATTGACTGCCTAATAGACGACAATATTTTTTCTTACATCAAACACAGAAAGAAATGGCAGGTTTTTATAGACACGCTTCCATATTTTAACGAAAGAAACATTATTTGCGACGCGCTGTTATCGCCTAAATGCGCGGTTGCGCTTAGAAAACACAGTTCCGACTATTATCTAAAACGCGGATTTTGCAATTACGATTTTTACTGCCCGCCTGACACAAGCGTTCATTTTAGCCAAATACTTAAAACTACGCCGTTTGCGGATTTTGTCAATGTCTTAGACGTCGCTTATTTTGTTAAACCCGATGAAAATTTAGTCAGCCGATTTAACTCTAAGTGGCAAAAAGACAAGATAAGAGTTTTATTAAATTCCACAGGTCAAACGAGAGTGCTGGATAAAGACGGTTTTAACTTTTTGATTTCAAAAATTAAAGAAACGTATTTAAAAGAAATAGACCTTGTAATGTTAAATAACCGCCGCAATAAAAGGTTTGCAAAGGCTTGCGTAAGGTTTTCGGACTCTTTGAACCTTGACGAGTTTATCGCTTTCAGCTCGACGGCGGATATTATCATTACGCCCGACACTTCTTTAGTTCACTTGGCGTGCGCGTTTCACAAACGCTTGATTTCTTTTTACCCAAACACCGACGACGCGCCTCAATGGATGCCGTTAAAAGAAAGCCGCTATAAAGCGATTGTAAGCAAAAAAGGCGAAATAAAAAATATGTCGTTTGACGTAAATTTAGCTTTGCAATATCTGTCCGAATTCATATCGGAATTTAAACTGCAAAACGCGGCAAATATTCACAGACGAGTTTAGCGCGCAAAAAAATCAGCGCGTATTTCTCGTCTGCAAGACGCCGATATAGTTCATTTTATGTTTTTAGAAACGCCCAATAGGTTATTTGCAGAATTCTTTATTTTTCTTTCCTAAAATGATAAAATAACGGCATACTAATCAATCGCAGCGGAAAAGTAATGTCTAAACTTGAAATTAAAAAATACGGCTCTGCCGTTTTGCGTAAAAAATCAGAAAAAATATCAAAAATCACTTCCGAAATAGAATGTCTTGCAAAAGATATGCTAGAGACTATGTATTTGGCAAACGGAGTCGGGCTTGCCGCGCCTCAAGTGGGAGCTTCTTTCAGAATGTGCGTAATAGACGTTACGAAAGAAAAAAACAATCCTTTCATTATGATTAACCCCGAAATAATTTCCGTAGAAAATAAAGTTTCTGAGGAAGAGGGTTGTTTGTCTTTCCCCGGAGTTTATGAAAAAGTCGGTCGTTTTAAAAAAGTCAGCGCTAAATATACGGATTTAAACGGCGCAGATAAAACTATTGCCGCAGAGGGCTTTTTGGCAAAAGCCATTCAGCACGAAATAGACCATCTTGACGCGAAACTTTTTATAGATTATTTGCCTGATTGGAAACGCAAAAGCGTTGAGAGCGAAATAAAAAGAAAAAAGAAAACGGGGCAATGGTGAGAATATTATTTTTTGGGACGGCGCAAATTTCAAGAGCTTTTATTGAAAATTTATACGCAAATAAGCTAGACATTCTTTGCGTTACAATGCCTGATAAACCTGCCGCAAGAGGGCAAAAAATAACTCCGCCCGCAGTGAAAACGTTTGCGCAGGAAAAAGGAATACCTTTTATTCAGCCTGAAAAATTCACCGAAGACTTTGTCAATAAAATTAAAGATTTTGATTCTGACGCAGGCGTTGCGGTAGCTTACGGAAAACTTATACCCGAAGAAGTTTTTAATCTTCCTAAACGTAAAACTTTTAACATACATTTTTCGCTTTTGCCTAAATACAGAGGCGCGGCTCCCGTTCAGCGCGCTTTATTAAACGGCGAAACGCAAACGGGGGTGTCGTCTTTTTACCTTGAAAAGACTATGGATACGGGGCGTATTCTTATTCAAAAAATTTTGCCGATAGAAGAAAAAGACACCGCCCAAACTCTTTTTGAAAAACTTATTCCTTTGGGCGTAAAAGTGATGAACGATACGCTGGAATTGTTAAAAGACGGAAACCCTATAGGGGAACAACAAGAAGGCGAGGCAAGTTATGCGCCTACTATAAAAAAGGAAGACGGCTTAATAGTCTGGCAAAAAAGCGCTAAAGAAATTCTGAACATATTTAGGGGCTTTTATCCGTGGCCTGGCGTTTATTGCATAGTTTCAAAGGGCAAACTTCAAGGCAGAAGGCTAAAAATTTTGGATTTTGAAATTATTGAAAACAGCTCGGTAAATGTTGACGCTGGAAAAGTTTTTTATATAGAAAAAAACAAAGGTTTTGCGGTTATTTGCGGCAAGGGGAAAATTTTAGTTACAAAAGTTCAGCCGCAAAATAAGCCCGAAATGTCCGCTTGGGATTTTTTGCAAGGCGGGCAGCTTAAAGAAGGCGATTGGCTTTAACGGCTTATATATTTTAAGATGTAAACGCGAAACTGCTAAATACCCTGCCGCTTCAAGCGACGCCCCTTTGGATGTCTTGCAAAAATCTATAATGTTCGTAATTGCCGCAAATTTTGCGGCAGGTCAAAGAAGAAAATGAATGGCGTCCTAAGAGCAAGGACGGACAAATTTTCTGATGTAGCAATCCGCAGAGACAATGTCACAAGGCGCAAGGCAAGGAGTAACGTTAGGGTTTTTAGAGACATACATATTATATAGGAGGCGGAAAATGCCAGAATTGAATCTTACGGAAACAAATTTTGCTAAAGAGGTTTTGGAGTCCGACATTCCAGTTTTAGTTGATTTTTGGGCGCCTTGGTGCGGACCGTGCAAAATGCTCAGCCCCGTTATAGAAGAACTTGCGAAAGAGTATGAAGGGAAAGCTAAAGTTTGCAAATTAAATACCGATGAAAATATGACTTTGTCGTCGCAGTTTCAAATTACGTCTATACCTTGCGTCATAGTGTTTAAAGGCGGCAAAGCCGTTGAGAAAATTGTAGGTTTTAGACCAAAAAACGATATTAAAAAAGTTATAGATGCAAACTTATAAAATTTTTACTACTTGCGGACGCTTAAAAAAAACGTTAAAACGCGAGACTGTAAAGTTTTTTGCTTGTAAAGGCATAATAAAAGTTTAACTGTTGGCTGCAAAGGATAATTAAACGATGAACGAAGACCAAAATAATAGCGGTGAAAAAGACTTTGAGACCGACGAAGATATTTCAAGCGTTTCAGGCAGCGCAAACGCCGAAAATATAGACAATGCGAAAACAAGAAACGCCAAAGAAAAAATTATTATCGCCATTGTTCTTTTGGCGGGAGCGTGGTCGCTGTTTTTTGCGTTGCTAGGAAAAACTTTTCCGAATGTCGGTTCATTGAAAAATTCCATTTTAGAAAATGCTAAAAAAACGAGTTCTTTCAGCAAAGCAAAAGGGCTGCCGAATAAAAAATATAAAAAGGCAAAAGATTTTTCTTTAGTAGATTTAAACGGAAATATCGTCAAACTATCCAGTTTCAAAGGCAAAACAGTTTTTATTGATTTTTGGGCTTCGTGGTGTCCGCCGTGCAAAATGTCTACTCCTTACGTAAAAAAATTGCACGCAAAAATGAAAAATAACCCTAATGTCGTAGTGTTGGGCATAAATTGCTGGGAAGAGAAAAAGAAAGCCGTCAATTATGTCAAAAGAGAGGGGATTTCTTATCCTGTTTTAATAGCTGACGACGCGGTTGGAAAAAATTACAATGTTACAAGCATTCCTCGTTTTTTTATTATTGACGCAAAAGGGAATATTATAAACGAATATTCAGGGTGGCATCCGAGTTTTGCCGAAAAATGGGAAGACGACATTGAAGAAGCTCTTTCAGCGCCGCTTGAAAGTTCCGCCGCGCTCGCAAACCGTCCTCCGTTAAGCGATTTAGACGGGAAAACAGTAAATATCGCCGATTATAAAGGCAAAACCGTATTTCTAGCTTTTTGGATTATGTCGTCTTACGCAAGCATGCAGGCTCGTCCCGCGTATAAAGCGGTGAACGATAAAATATCTAAAATGGCGGGCGCAAAATTTTTCAGCGTAAACGTCGATTTACGGCAATCGGGGCTTAAAGCGTTTATAGAAGACAACAATATAAAATATCCCGTTTTGCGCGCGACCCAAAATTTTGCCGATTCTTACGGCGTTTCTTCGGCGTATCCTGCGTGCGTAATAATCGACAAGAACGGAAAGATCGTTAAAACGTTTTTCGGATATTCGGAAGGCGACGAAAAGATATGGCTGAAAACGTTTAACGAAATTTTAAAAGCGAAATAAAGGAGGAACAGCTCATGAGAATAAAATATTTTTTTGCGGGTTTGATTTTGTTTGTTTTTGCCGGCGTTTTATTCGCAAAAGCCGCTCCAGATTTTAAACTTTTAAACACAAAAGGCGATACTGTAAAACTGTCGGACTTTAAAGGCAAAATTGTTTTTATTGATTTTTGGGCTACTTGGTGTTCTCCATGCGAAGAGTCTATTCCTGCGGTAAAAAATCTTCACAAACGGTATGCGTCAAACTCTGACATTGCAATTTTAGGCTTGAATTTAGGAGAGAAAACCGATACCGTAGTCCGCTTTATGAAAGACAAGGGTATAAATTACGAGGTTTTGTTGTGCGATGACAAAACGGCGCGCAATTACGGAATAGACGCCATTCCCGCTTTTTTCATAATAGATAAAAATGGAAATATCATAAAAAAATATATAGGTTATGCAAACGGCTCTGAAGCCGATTGGACTTTAAAAATAAAAAACGAGCTTACAAAATAAACTTCTGCGCGGCAAACGCATAAAAAATATTTACAGGCGGCGGGCAATCTTTTGCCGTCAAAGGGCGGGGGGAATAACTGCGGCGATAAGCTGGATTTTGTCATAATTTTTATGCGTTTATTATCGGCAAAACTGCGCGGTATTAAGGATTAAAATATGTACGACGTTGTTATTATAGGCGGCGGACCTTCGGGGCTTACCGCCGCAATTTACGCCTCAAGAGCGGGTCTTAACGCGCTTATTATTGAAAAAGCGGGTTGCGGCGGACAAATGGCTATTACTGACGCTTTGGAAAATTATCCCGGTTTTTCGTCGGTGAACGGCTTTGAGCTTGCGTCTAAACTTGAAGAACAGGCTAGAAATTTCGGCGCGGCAATAATTTACGAAGAAGTTGTGGAAATATCAGACGGCGCGGTAAAAAAAGTAAAAACCGTCGGCGCTCAATACGAAACGAAAACGATAATTATAGCTTCAGGGACAAACGCGAAAAAACTCGGCGCGGCGGGCGAAGAAAATTTTATCGGAAGAGGCGTGTCTTTCTGCGCCGTCTGCGACGCTCCGTTTTATAAAAATAAAACCGTAGCCGTTGTCGGCGGCGGGGATTCGGCTATTCAAGAAGCTATTTACCTTTCAAAATTCGCGTCTTCGGTATTTGTTCTTCACAGAAGAGACAAACTGAGAGCCGCAAAAAGTCTGCAAAACAAAATGCTTTCTCATCAGAATATTTCAGTGATATACGACGTTGCGCCAGAGGAAATTTGCGGCAAAGAAAAAATTGAAAAATTTATAATTTCAAACGTAAAAACTGGAGAAAAAACGGATTTAAAAGTTGACGGGATTTTTGTTTTTATCGGACTTACGCCTAACTCTGCGTTTTTGCAATACGTCGCGCTTGACGAGAACGGATATATTATCGCGGATGAAAATATGAAAACAAATATTGCTGGAATTTTTGCCTGCGGAGACGTAAGGAAAAAACATCTTAGGCAGGTTGTGACAGCCGCTTCCGACGGAGCGCAAGCTGCGGTTTCAGCGTTAGACTATATTGAAAAACAAGGGGACAGTCTTGTCAAATAGTTTAAAAAAGATACTGAAAAATGCGAGGAAGAAAGTTTGACGATAGGTTTTAAATTTGGTAAAATCAGTAAGTTGTAATAATTGGCGTCTCTAAAAGCCATTATAAATTATTTATGCCGAAGACACGCGCGGATAATAAGGAGATTTTCAAAGATGTCACTTGAGAAAAAAGAAATTGTAGAGCAGTTTAAGACGCACGAGACGGATACGGGTTCGCCTGAGGTTCAAGTAGCTCTTCTTACGTCAAGGATTAAGTATTTGAGCGATCATTTTCAGAAATATCCTAAAGATTTCGCTTCTAGGGTCGGGTTTCTTAAGATGATCGGACACAGAAGAAGATTGCTTGACTACATAAAAAAGCACGATAAAGACGGCTACGCCTCTTTAATCAAAAAATTAGACCTCAGAAAGTAAAAACAAGTTTCGCGGAAACGAATTTTTTACGCAAACCGCGTTTTTTGAAATGCGGTTTTGTAGAAACAAAGTTTCTTTGAAGTAAAATTCATATTGATATGAATTAGTTAGGGCAATAAAAAATACCCGGCGCGAATGCAAAGGATGCAAAGAAAAACTGCGATGTAAGGGTAAAAAATAAGAATTAAAAATTATATGCGGGCGATAATAGCTGAAATAAAAAACGCCCGTATCTTTGTTTTTAATCGTTATTTAGCGGTTTTTATTTGGATCTTTTGCTCGCAAATTATAGACGGGCAATGGAGAGTGGAAGTGGAATATTTTAAAAGAGAAATTGACGTTGCAGGAAAAAAGTTTGTAATTGAATCTGGAAAAGTCGCAAAACAGGCGAACGGTTCATGCACGGTGACAATAGGCGGAACTGCGATTTTGGCTACTGCCGTCGCGTCAAAAGAGCCTAAAATCGGAACGGATTTTATGCCGCTTACCGTAGATTATAGAGAAAGAACTTACGCCGCTGGAAGAATTCCCGGCGGTTTTTTTAAAAGAGAAGCAAGACCGAGAGATTCTGAAATTCTTATCAGCAGAATCATTGACAGAAGCATAAGACCGCTATTTCCAGAACACTGGAGAAACGACACGCAGGTTTCCATTATCGTTCTTTCTTCAGACGGCGAAAACGATACTGAAATAGCCGCCGTTATAGGAGCTTCCGTCGCTTTGACGATTTCAAGCCTTCCTTTTACTACGCCTATAGCAGCCGTTAAAATAGGCAGAATCAACGGACAATTCGTAGTCAATCCTACAAAAATAGAACAAAAATCAAGCGATTTAGATTTAGTAGTTTGCGGAACTGCGCAAGCCGTCACTATGGTGGAAGCCGCTTCTCAAGAGCTTTCCGAAGAGGAAATGCTTGAAGCGTTGAAACTTGCGACGGACGTCATAAAAGAAATTTGTTCGGTTCAAAAAGAATTTCCTACGGAAACTAAAATCGTCGTAGGAGAGCCTAAATACGGCGAGGCGTTGAAAGCCGACGTAGAAGCCGAAGCCATATTTAAAGCGGAAGAAGGCGTGACTATAAAAGAGAAAAGCGAAAGAGAATTGTTTTGGTCTTCGTTTAAAAAAGATATAAAAGAAAGGCTTTTGGCGAAATACCCCGAAGAAAGCGCGGCGTCTATTGACGCGATTTTAGAGGATATTTTTTATAAAAAAGCCAGAGAGCTTGTTTTAAATAAAAAGATTAGAACTGATGGCAGAGGACTTGAGGAAATCCGCCAAATATCAATTGAAACAGACTTCTTGCCGAGAGTTCATGGTTCCGCTTTATTTACAAGAGGTCAAACGCAGGCTTTGGTTACCGTTACGCTTGGAACTCCGGGCGACCAGCAGATTATGGACGAGCTTGCTGGCGAATACAAAGAACGTTTTATGCTTCACTATAATTTTCCCGGTTTTGCTACGGGCGAACCCAAGGGCGAACGTTCCGCAAGCAGGCGCGAAATAGGTCATGGAAATTTGGCTAAAAGAGCTTTAAAAGCGATTTTGCCTAAAGAAGACGAGTTCGCTTATACTATAAGAATAGTTTCCGATATTTTAGAGTCAAACGGGTCTTCGTCAATGGCTTCCGTTTGCGGCGGTTCGCTCGCTTTGTTTAACGCGGGCGTTCCCGTGAAAGCCAGCGTTGCAGGCGTTGCAATGGGCTTAATAAAAGAAGGGGACGATTTTGTAGTTCTCACCGATATTATGGGCATGGAAGACCATCTCGGCGATATGGATTTTAAAGTTGCAGGAACAAGAAACGGAATTACCGCTTTGCAAATGGATATAAAAATTTCAGGCATTACTCATGAAATTTTAGCGCAGGCGCTTGAACAGGCAAAACGCGGAAGATTTTTTATACTAGATAAAATGGACGCCGCGACAAAAGCTCCTAAAACTGGAATTTCCGATTACGCTCCGAAAATCGTTTCGCTTACGATACCTCAGGGAAAAATCGGCGAACTTATAGGTCCCGGCGGAAAAAATATAAGAAAAATACAGGAAGAAAACGAAGTTCAGATAGACATTGAAGAAACTGGAAAAGTTTTTATCTCGGGCAAAAATTCCGAAGGCGTCGCCGCGGCTAAAGCTACGGTTGAGGCTATTACCGCAGAAGTTGAAGTCGGTAAAATTTATCGCGGAAAAATTACAAGACTTATGGCTTTCGGCGCTTTTGCCGAAGTTTTGCCGGGAAAAGAAGGGCTGATACATATTTCTCAGCTTTCTGAAAAAAGAGCGGCTAAAGTTGAAGACGTAGTTAAAGAAGGCGATATCGTCACCGTCAAAGCCGTAGAAATAGACGAAAAAGGCAGACTCAATTTAAGCATAAAAGCGGCTCTTAAAGGCTAATTAACAATTTACAAACAGGCGTTTTTAAAAAACCGTATTTTAGGCGGCGGATAAAATACACGATATGGCAAGCGGTTTTTGTCCAAAGCCTGTCGCCCTACCCTGTTAAGATGTTTAGGGAAAGGCTTTAAAAAAAGGGAATTTATTAGGTTTTTGGAATGCAATTGTAAGTTTTAAAAGGAACTCATAATGGCTGCAAACGGAAACGATATAAAAAGCAAAGTAAAAGCTCTTTATGAAATAATGAAAGACGAAAAAATTCAGGAGATGGAAGTCAACTCTAAAGATTATACGCTTTTCATTAAACGCAAAGACCCTGACGGCGAGCATATTGCCGTTAAAAAGACGCTTGTATCGTCTGCGAAAAGCGAAGTTCCAAAAGACGAGAAAGGGCAAAACGGCAAAGAAAGCCAAACCGCAGAAACTATAAAATCTCCCATAACGGGCGTGTTTTATCAATCGCCATCGCCCGCTTTGCCCGCTTTTATAAACGTGGGGGATATTGTTGAAATAGGCGAACCGCTTTGCATAATTGAAGCGATGAAAGTTATGAACGAAGTAAAAGCGACCGTTAAGGCTAAAATAATAAAAGTTATCGCAGAAAACGGAAAAGCTGTCAATTCGGGGCAGGATTTATTTGAAATAGAAACGCTCTAAAACGCGCCTGACGCCGCTGTATAATAGTAAGAGCGTCTCTAAAAAAGCTAAAGCGTTTATGCGAAAATCTGTTTTAACGGCAGTCCTTGCTGGTATGTAAAAATATTTAAAGTATCGCATTGTCGGTAATGCGTCGTTATGCGTCAATACATAATAGCGGAGCATTTTATGATAGACCAAGTCGGTTTTAGCGCAGGATTAATTTGGCAGTTTTTGTATGAAAACGGCGAATCGTCGCCTATAAAAATAAAGGCGAGTTTAGGATTGTCCAATACTTTGCTCTATCTTGCTTTAGGCTGGCTTGCAAGAGAAGGCAAAGTAAATATAGCGCGATTGGAACACAGCTACAAAATTTTTCTTAAATAACTTTCCTTTTCTTGCGCCTCTTCGGAGTTTTCTGTGGGCAACAACAAAAAGGCGAAACCAAAAAAACAAAAAAACGAAAATATTAATAGAAACAGGGACTTAGCCGCCCTGTTTTTTGCTTTGGCGGCTTTTGCGAGTTTTTACGCGCTTATAACGCCGAAATCTTCTGGGCTTTTCGGAGAATCTTTTTCAAACGTAATGTTTCTGGTTTTCGGCGAAGGCGCATATACGTTTCCTGCGCTTTTATTGTGGTTTTTTACGGTTCACCTTAGCAAATCTTTTGAGCTTAGAGAAAGGCTTGATTTTATATGGTCTGTCGCGACGCTTATTTCGTCTTCGCTTCTTTTAACTTTTGCAGGTTATGCTTTTATAGCGGACGTAAGCGGCGGCTGGCTTGGCGAAAAGCTGTATCCTTTCTTTGAAGAGCTTTTTGGTTTGAGGCTTGGATTTTTTCTTGCGGCGATAGTTTTCGTTTATTCGTTCACGCGGCTTTTAAGAATTTCAATTTCCGCGTCCTTTATAAATTTTATAAAAAGTCTGGCGCAAGATTTTAAAGAGTTTAAAGAAGAAAAAGCAAGAATTAAAATTATTGAAAAAAAACCTGAACCGCCGAAAATTATAGACCGCTCTATTGAAAAAACGGAGCTTATAATAAAGCCAAATATCGTCAGCAAAAAAGAAGAATCTATTAAAAAAATCCGTTCCGCCGCGCCCAAGAAAGAAGAAAAAATAGACAGCTCGGCTTTCCCGTATAAACTTCCCTCTTTTGACCTTTTAAAGCCTGACGCCGCGTCGGGCTATGAATCAAGCCAAGAAGAACTTTTCAAACGCGCCCAGCTTCTCAAAAAAACCTTGTCTGATTTTGATATTTACGCTGAAGTTAAAGATATAATTCCAGGACCGGTGGTTACGCGCTACGATTTAATCCTTGCGCCCGGCACAAAAATTCAATCCGTTACAAATATTATAGACAATATTTCGCTTACAATGCGCACGGCGTCAATAAGAGTAGAGCCGATACCAGAAAAAGCGGCTGTCGGCATAGAAGTCCCCAATCCGAAACGCGCCGTTATAGGTTTGCGCGCCATACTTGAAAGCGCGGCTTTTAACAGTTCAAAATCTTTGCTCTCTTTGGCTTTGGGCAAAACCACTGAAGGAGCGGGTTATATTGCAAATCTTGCGGGTATGCCGCATTTGTTGATAGCGGGTTCAACGGGTTCGGGCAAAAGCGTAGGCATTCACACAATTATTTTGTCAATTTTGTATAAAGCGCGTCCCGACGAAGTAAAATTTACGCTTATAGACCCTAAACGCGTTGAAATGCCCATATACAGAGACTTGCCTCATTTATATAATCCCTGTTCCCGCGCCGCCGACGCCGATATTATCACAAACCCGCGCGAAGCCGCGGCCGTTTTAAAAAAACTTGTCAATGTTATGGACGAACGCTATATAAAATTTGCAAAAGAAATGGCGCGAAACATTGAAGAATACAATGCAAAAATGCTTGAACAGGGCAAAGAAAAAGAGTTCTACATTGTCGTAATTATAGACGAGCTTGCCGATTTAATGCTTGTCGCGCAAAAAGAAATAGAAGATTCTATACAGCGTTTGGCGCAAATGGCAAGAGCGGTAGGCATTCATCTTATACTTGCGACGCAGCGTCCGTCGGTAAACGTCATCACGGGCATAATAAAGGCAAATTTTCCCGCAAGGCTTTCGTTTCAAACTACGTCTAAAATTGACTCGCGGGTAATCTTAGATATGCTTGGAGCGGAAGATTTGTTAGGCAAAGGCGATATGCTGTTTTTGCCTCCCGGCGAAGCGCGCCCGGCGCGTTTGCAAGGGGCTTACGTATCCGTAAAAGAAGCTGAAAAAATAGTGAGCTTTATATCGGAACAGAACTTTCCAAGAGTTTACGAACCCGTCGCCGTTGAGGTGGAAGGCAAGGGCGGGTTTAACGCGGCTGAAGAAAAAGCGATGAAAGATTTGATTCCCGCTTTAAATTTAATAAAAGAGAGGCGCGCAGTTTCGCAAGATTTATTAAAAGCTAATTTCGGCGGTTCCGCAAGGGCGACAAATATTTTAAGCATGTTAAACGTCAAGGGTTTTATAATGAAACGCGACGGCACAAACAAATGGCAGATAGACTTTGATAAAATAGAAGATTATTTAAACGAAAATTGACGGCGTTTAAATTGGGAGGAAATATGTTTGTTAAAATCAGAGGATATAAAGTAGGCGTGCATGGCGAGGGCGCGTTTATTGTAAATACCGATAACGTAAAAAGCATTGAAGTTTTAGGCGACGTTAAAATATTGTATCTCTCTGGCGACAATTACGGAATAACCGTACGCGGCGAAGATTTTGACAAACTCTACGCATTTTTAAATCCGGAAGATTTTACAGGCGGCATTTAGGTTGAAAAAAATTTAAAGTTAAAACTCGTCTAAAGTTATAGAGTTTATATAATCTTGAGCAAGATTTATGTATTTTTTATTTGCGGGCAAATACGGGTAAATAGTCAAAATCTGCCATAAATGTTTATCTTTTTTAATCAAAACTTCTTCAACTTCATATTTCTTCCCGTCTTTTTCATATCTTCCGCTAAATTTTAACGCAAGGGCGCCTGAAATTTCCGTTTCAATCGTTGAGTATTCTAAATTATAATCTTTAAAAATTTCTTTGAGCGTTTCTACCGCGCTAAAAAGGTCGCGTTCTTTATCGTAGACGGCGTAGGTTAAAGAAAACATAATCTTTTTATACGACGAACTGAAATACAGACCTTTAAAAGGATTATCGCTTGTTTCTTCAATATTCTCTTTTTGAAAAGGCGCGGCTTTAACGGTTATGCGCGCTTCTTCTATATGCTGCAAAACGGGAAATTTTTTTCCTTCTTCAATGTGAGCTGAAATAAAATTCCACAAAAACGCCGCGACAAGAACCGCAAAAATTATAAGTATAATTCTTTCTTTTTTCATAACAGGTTTCCTGTGTGTTTATAGGATGCATAGATGTATGGACGTATTTGAGGCATAGCAACGGCTAACGGCGCAAAAAATGCGGCTAAGCAATGCTAGAGGCAATGCATTTTTTACGACAAACGCGCGAAATGCTAATAGGAAAAGAGAAAAATAAGCGAATATTAATATAAGTTATAGACTATTTGGGTGTCTCTAAAAAACCTAACGCCCGTTCTTGCCGCGTCTTTTACGGCATTTGGGCATCAGAAAATTTGTCCGTCCTTGCTCTTAGGACGCTCTTCATTTTTTTCTTTGAACTGCCGCAAAATTCACGACAATTACATGCATTATAGGTTTTTAGAGACACCCATTTATAGAAAAATATTTTAAATCTTAAAACTTACTGCGGCAGTTAAAAATACTCAAACGGTGACAACTAACAGCTCTGACAGTAATTATAGCAAATTCTCTAAAAAACAGGGAAAATACAGGGAATTTGTGTGTTTTTCAGGTACGTAAAAGGAAACTTATCTAATTCGTCCGCAACATTAAGCCTAAAATCAAAAATTCTCTAAAAACTTATCAGGGAAATACCTCTTTTAGGTTTTATTATGTATAATCAAATTACCATTAATTAACTTGAAGGAGGGCATGGATACAATGCATAACTGTTTACAAATTGACAAACAAATCTTAGAGATTGATAAAACAATATATGACTATATTGCTGTTTTTGAAGATGGATCAAAAAGAGGATTACTTTCTAAGTCTATTTTGGCGCAATTACGTAATTTTGTAGAGCATATTATGCTCAAGATTTATGCTAATGGCAGTGAAAATGATAGATTTTATATCCAAAAGATAAAACCTTTTTTTACAGAGAGCAAGATATACTATGAAGTTACATTCACGCCAGCAAACGAAAAAGCGAGCAAATTTGGTAGGATTATTGCTTTTACAAATTGAGATATTTCCAGTTACTATGCCGTAAAACTATTCTTAGTTAACGATTCTATTGAAATACTGGGCAAAACGATGTTAATTCGTATATTATCGACTGGGAAGTATCTGTTCGTCCTTGTGAAATAAATAATTTTTCAAGTGTGCTTAGTATAAATGTAAAAATGCATACGAAAAACTCTGAATAACGCAGTTTGATGCAATATTTGACGCAGACAGGATTTACATTAGTAGAGATCATAGATTTTTCGGATTCCCAATTTCAGAGTGTAAAGCAAAAAATTATTTTGCAAACAAATTATGTTAATTTTTTTGATGTTTTAGAAAAATGTCGTAGGTTGATTAGGGCTAATGGGGCTGGAAGTAATATTCTTCGTTATTTGTTGCTTCACTTAAACAATAAGATAATAAAATATCAGCGAAGTTCAAGTAATAACTACAGACTATCTAATCTACACTTAAGTTATGGTTGTATTCCTTTTGATCAAATGCCATTCAATTCATCATTGATAGG
>JAISLV010000220.1 GCA_031277075.1 Endomicrobium sp.
ATTTTAGAGACAGGGCGTCAGCCGCATATTTTGCCATGCTTTACGACGCGGCAGACGGCGGCGGCATAAAAGTAAAAATAGAAGAACAAAACTTTAGCGACGCGTTCAAACACGCAAAATCCGTTTTAGTTTCCGCTTAAGCGACTGTTTAACGCATCTATTTTGAAAACCCCGCAACAGACGTCGCCGTCATTTCTCTCTTTGAAAAAAGCGGTCAAGGGGACGGATGAATTGACCGCTTTTCACTTTTCCGCCAATCCGTCGTTGCGGGCTTGACTTGCAATCTGCCTTTGCTATTGCGGTTAAATTTCATTTTTGTAAAAAACGGCAAAAGCGAACGGAAAAATACCCCGTCGCTGCGCGCCGCCCCTTTTACGAAAAGGGGAATAACTGAAACGGCGAACGGAAAATACTTTGTTAGCTTTGCGGCGGGAAGAAAGAAATGTTGTAAAAATAGACGAAAAAAAGTTATTGAAACGCTAGGATTTTAGCTTGAAGAAAATTTTTCTTTGCCTGAATTTTTTGTAAGGGAAAAAGGTTTTGACGCGGGCGGGGTTTTAAGAGCTAGTTGTTATCCGTTTTAGGTATTTTGCCGTTTCCATAGCGTCTTTGCCATATGCGTCCGCGCCGATTTCCTGCGCGTATTTTTTTGTCACAGCCGCGCCGCCTACCATAATTTTTACAGCAAGATTTAAAGTGTTTCTCAATTTAACGCATTTTTCCATTTCGGGCATTGTGGTCGTCATTAAAGCCGAAAGACCGACGGCTGTGGCGTTTTCTTCTTTAGCTTTTTTTAAAATATCTTCAGAACTTGCGTTTACGCCCATATCTATTACTTCAAACCCGTAGCTTTCAAGCACGGCGCAAACAATATTTTTGCCTATGTCGTGCATATCGCCTTTAACCGTAGCCATAATTACCTTTACGGGTTTTCCGCCCGCCGCGCCGTTTTTTTGAGAGATATTTTTTTTGATAAGCGCAAAAGCCGCCTGCGCGGCTTCGGCAGACATTATTATTTGCGGTAAAAAATATTCTTTTTTTTCAAATTTATCGCCTACCAAATTCAAAGCCGAAAGAACCGCGCCGCCGACTGTTTTAAATGCGTCGGGGTCTGAAGAAATTATTTTGTTGACTAAATCGGAAACAGGCTCTTTGTTTCCATATAATACGGCGTTATAGAGAAGCTGCGTTTTTGTTAAAGTTTCGGTTTCGGCTTTTAGTTCGGGTTTCTTATAAGAGCCGTAAGCCTGCATATACTTTATCGCGCCTTTATCGTTATTATTTAGCAGATTTTCCGCAAAAGCGTCAAAGACGCTCCAGTCTTCCGCAGGATTTACTATCGCAAAATCAAGTCCCGCGCGGCATGCCATTTTTAAAAAAGTAGAGTTGATTTTTTGTCGCGCTGGAAGACCAAAGGATATGTTTGACACTCCCAAAACAGTTTTGCATTGAGGCCAGAGTTCTTTTGATTTTTTAATTGCGGTTAAAGTTTCCGCCGTTTGTTCGGGCGAGGAGCTTAGAGCAAGAGTGAGATAATCAAAAATAATATTTTCCCTTTTTACGCCGTAATCGTCAGCCGCTTTAAGAATTTTTTCCGCAATCGCCAAACGCTCGCGCGCGGTTTTTGGAATGCCCGCGTCGTCTGAAGTAAGAGCTATCAGCGCGGCTCCATAACGTTTTGCGATAGGCATAATAGAAGCGAGTTTTTCTTGTTCGGCGTTGACGGAATTGATTATAGGAACGCCCGCGCAGTTTTTTACGGCTTGCGCAAGCGCGGCGGGATTGCTTGAGTCTATACATAAAGGCGCGGATACGATTTCCTGTATCTGATTTAGCGCTGAAGTTAAAAGAAAAACTTCGTCGGCTTGAGGAACGCCCATATTTACGTCTAAAATAACGGCTTTATTTTCAATTTGCGCTCTGGCTTCGTCTTTAACGCAGGCGAGATTTCCCCGCGACAGTTCTTCTTGGAATTTCTTTTTCCCAGTGGGATTGATTCTTTCGCCGATTATAACGGGCTTTTGCAGTTCGTTGACGTCTATGCCTTTCGTTCTTGTTGAAAGAAAAAATTTTTTGCCGGCGCTTCTTTTGACGGGCGGCGCGTCTTTTATTTGCGAGCAAAGAGCTTTTATAAATTCGGAGTTTGTCCCGCAACAGCCGCCAAGCATATTTACGCCGTAAGAAAAAGCCTCTAAACTTGACGATATAAACTCTTCTTTTGTTTCGGGGAAAACGGTTTCGCCGTTAATAAGAACGGGAACGCCGGCATTGGGTTTAAACGAAACGGGCAGGTTGGTATTTTTGCAGATGAAACGCGCAAGAACCGCTAAATCTTTTGAGCCTATAGAACAGTTTAATCCGAGCGCGTCAACGCCTAAACTTTCAGCCATAGCTATAAAACTTAGAAGGTCGGTTCCCGTAACGGTAGTTCCGTCTTGCGAAAACGTCATCTGCGCGACTACTGGTCCGCTGAAATTTTCTTTTGAAGCAAGTATAGCCGCTTTAAATTCCTTAATTTCAGTCATTGTTTCTATGACTATAATATCCGCCCCGTGTTTTGAAATAAGCGACGCCTGAAAAGCAAAAGCCTCGTAGACTTCGTCAAAAGAGTATTTGCCTAAAGGGTTCATATATTCGCCAAGCGAGGAAATGTCTCCCGCCGCTATAATATCTTTTCCGCCTGCCGACGAACGTATAAGCGATATGCCCTGTTTTATAATTTCTTCGGCTTGCGGCAAAAGATTATGTTTTGCAAGGCGTATGGGATTTGCGCCGAAAGTGTTTGCAAGAACGACGTCTGATCCCGCGTTTATGTAAGACGAATAAATATCCGCAATTCTTTCGGGGAATTTAATATTTATTTCTTCAGGGATTGAAACTCCCTCCAAATAATTTTTTCTTTGAAGTTCGGTTCCCGTAGCTCCGTCCATTATTAAAACGCGCGACTTTAAAATGTCTAAAAATTTTTGTTTATCCATAAAATTTTTTTGCCGTTTGGCGTCTCCAAAAAACTGAAAAGATTATAAACGCCGTTTATTATACCAAATTTTAGCGTCGTATATAGATAGAGAATCTAAAAATCTGTAAAAAGTATTTATCATTTTGATTTTTAAATGACATTTTGAATCTTGAATTTGACAAATGAAATATAAGTTTATACAATCTTTGAAATTAACAGAGTCGGTTCTTTATCATTGACAATAGTCTCTTAACGAAATATTTCACGTAATGCGTTTGGCGGGAAGCTAAGTATATGTGAAATATTTTATTTTATACCTTAAATAGTGATATTTATCACTATTTAAAACGCTGTATTAAATAGAAAAACCGATATAATGTCTGCATTAGCTTTCTTGCCGCATTATGGTATTGCTTTATTGACGTTTTGTTCGGTTATTTTACGACGTAAAAAATATTTCTATTTTTTAAACGGCAGGCGTCTGCGCTTTGAAAAATTTTTCCGCGCAGACGGCTGTTTTTTATAAAATAAAAAATAGTGAAATAAATCACAATTAAATAAACAAAAGGAGAAAAAACTATGGAAAATGAAACAGAGAAGCGCAATGAAACGGCGTATAAAACAGTAGACAATGTAGAAGCGTTGGAAGAGCTTATTGCGCGCGTAAAAAAAGCGCAAATAACATTTGCGTCTTATTCGCAAACGCAAGTTGACAAGATTTTTAAAGCTGCCGCTATAGCGGCAAATCAGGCTAGAATACCGCTTGCCAAAATGGCGGTTGAAGAAACGGGGATGGGAGTATTTGAAGACAAAATTATAAAAAACCATTTCGCAAGCGAGTATATTTTTAACAAGCATAAAGACGCTAAAACCTGCGCAATAATTAACGAAGACAAGGCAAACGGAATTAAAATAGTAGCGGAACCTTTAGGGGTGATAGCTGGGATAGTTCCCACTACAAACCCTACTTCAACCGCTATTTTTAAATCTTTAATTTCTCTAAAAACCAGAAACGCGATAATTTTTTCGCCTCATCCGCGCGCAAAAAATTCTACTATAGCCGCCGCTAAGATTGTTCTTGAGGCGGCGGTGGAAGCGGGAGCTCCAAAAGATATTATCGGCTGGATTGACGTCCCTTCTCTAGAATTGACTAATATGTTGATAACTCACCGCAGCATTGCAAGTATTCTCGCTACAGGCGGACCCGGTATGGTAAAAGCCGCGTATTCTTCGGGCAAGCCCGCATTAGGCGTCGGCGCGGGGAACACTCCTGCAATTATTGACGAGACGGCAAATATTCAAACGGCGGTTTCTTCAATTCTAATGTCTAAAACTTTTGACAACGGTATGATTTGCGCTTCAGAACAGTCAATTATAATAGCGCAAGACGTCTACGACAAAGTTATTGCGGAATTAAAGATAAGAGGAGCTTACATATTAAACGGCGAAGAAAAAGAAAAAGTCGCAAAGACGATAATCGTTGACGGCAAGCTAAACGCCGCTATAGTGGGGCAATCTGCGGCAAAAATTGCGGCTATGGCGGGAATTAATATAGCAGACGACATTAAAGTTCTTGTAGGCGAGGTTGAAAAAACTACGTCCGACGAAGCTTTTGCGCACGAAAAGCTGTCGCCGGTAATTGCCGTCTACAGAGCGGACAATTTTGAAGACGCCGTTTCAAAAGCCTATCAGCTTGTAGAGCTTGGGGGGGCGGGACATACCGCCGTTCTTTATACCGACGAAAGAAAACCGGATAGAATAGATTTTTTTGCTAGAAAACTTCATGCAGGGCGAATTTTAGTAAATTCTCCGTCTTCGCAAGGGGCTATAGGCGATTTGTATAATTTTAAATTGGAACCTTCTTTAACTTTGGGGTGCGGTTCTTGGGGAGGAAACGCCGTGAGCGAAAACGTAGGAGTAAAACATTTGTTGAATTATAAGACGGTGGCGGAAAGGCGCGAAAATATGCTTTGGTTTAAAGTCCCGCCGAAAATCTATTTTAAGCGCGGAGCTACAGACCTTGCGCTGCGCGAACTTGCGGGGAAAAAACGCGCGTTTATAGTGACTGACAGATTTTTGTTTGATTCTGGAGCGGTTTATAATGTAACGAACGTTATTGAAGAAATAGGCATAGATTATCAAATTTTCTTTGACGTAAAGCCGGATCCTACGCTGTCTACTATAGACGACGCTTTGCAAATGATAAGAACTTATCAGCCTGACGTCATAATAGCTTTTGGCGGCGGATCGCCCATTGACGCGGCAAAGATAATGTGGCTTATGTACGAGCAGCCGGATACTGATTTTAAAGACATAGCGATGAGATTTATGGATATAAGAAAAAGGATTTGCTCAATTGCAGACCTTGGAACAAAAGCTAAACTTGTGGCTATACCCACTACTTCTGGCACAGGTTCAGAGGTGACGCCTTTTGCCGTAATTACCGACGACAAAACGCATATAAAATATCCTATAGCAGATTACGCTCTTACGCCAGATATGGCGATTATAGACCCTAATTTTGTGGATTCTATGCCTAAGGGTTTGTGCGCCGCTTCAGGCATAGACGCTTTGACGCACGCCGTTGAAGCCTACGTGTCGGTTCTTGCCACAAATTTTACAAATTCGCCCGCGCTTGAAGCCGTAAAATTGATATTTAGATATTTGCCGCGTTCGTATAAGTTTGGAAAAGACGACCCTATCGCAAGAGAAAAAATGCACTACGCTTCCACTCTTGCAGGCATGGCTTTTGCAAACGCGTTTTTGGGTATTTGTCATTCTATGGCGCATAAGCTCGGCGCGGCGTTTAATTTGCCGCACGGCATAGCGAACGCTCTTTTAATAAATCAGGTAATACGTTTTAACGCTACCGACTGCCCGAAAAAACAGGCGATATTTCCGCAGTATAAATTTCCAAACGCAAAAACTAAATACGGGCAAATTGCCGACGAATTAGACCTTGGCGGAAAAAATGACGATGAAAAAATAGAGCTGCTG
Organism: Endomicrobium sp.; assembly: GCA_031277075.1. GTDB lineage: Bacteria > Elusimicrobiota > Endomicrobiia > Endomicrobiales > Endomicrobiaceae > JAISLV01. Next base: position 5,957 of record JAISLV010000220.1, read on the forward strand.
TTAAAAGCCATAACGGGGCTTAAGCAGGAGATAGGCATTCCTCTTTCAATTAGAGACGCAGGCGTTGAGGAAGAAAAATTTTACGCAAAACTTGACGAGCTGTCCGCGCTTGCTTTCGACGACCAATGCACGGGAGCAAACCCGGTATATCCTTTAATAGACGATTTGAAAGGAATACTCGTTAAAGCTTATAACGGAGAAATTTAAAAATGAAATTATCTGACAAAGTAATTAACAGGCTTACGCTGTATCACAATATTCTTGTCGGATATATTGAAAAAAAAATATCGTATATAAGCAGTCCGCAGATAGCCGCTTTGCTTAACGTTGACGCGTCGCAGGTGAGAAAAGATTTGAAACTTCTTAACAACGACGGAATATGCAAAGTGGGCTATCCTGTGGAAGAGTTGAAAAAATCAATAGAGAAATTTTTAGGATTTATAAAAAAGAAAGACGCTTTTATCGTAGGCGCGGGAAATTTGGGCATGGCTTTGGCGAAATACGACAATTTTGAACTTTACGGTTTCAACATTATCGCTTTATTTGACAACGACCCGTTAAAAGTCGGATTGTCAACTAACAATAAACAGGTTTTTCACATTTCTAAATTAGAAAATCTGGCGCAGCGTTTAAGAGTGCAAATTGCGATTTTAACCGTTCCTAGACAATTTGCGCAGCAAGTCGCGGATTTTCTTGTAAAATCAGGAATCAAATATATATGGAATTTTTCTCCATGCGTGATAGAAGTTTCCGAAGGAGTGCATGTGTGGAATGAAAATCTTATAGGCAACTTTTTACATTTTACAATAGATCACGGAGATTAACGCAAGGGACTTGGCATGAACGAATTGTATCCCGTCTACACGCTTAAAAACGAATGCCGCGATTGTTATCGCTGCGTGAGAGAATGCTATGTGAAAGCGATAAGAATAAAAGAAGATTCTGCTTCCGTTATCGGCGACAAATGTATAGCCTGCGGCGCTTGCGTACGCGCGTGTCCTTCAGGCGCAAAGCGGGTTAGAAACGACGTTGAGCGCGTTAAAAATTTGATTAAAGCTAAAAACAGGGTTATTGTTTCTCTAGCTCCAAGCTGGAGCGGAATGTTTGATTATACGCCTGCGGCTATGGTTTCGCTGTTTAAAAAGCTGGGTTTTGAGGGCGTAAGCGAGACGGCTCTGGGAGCTCAGGAAGTTTCCGTCAAGACGGCGCAAATTCTTAAAAATGGGGAAAAAGAATTATATATTTCATCAGCCTGTCCTTCGGCGGTTGATTACATAAGGCTTTACAAACCTGAATTTACAAGGAATATAGTTCCAATAGCTTCGCCTGCTGTTACGCACGCCAAAATGCTTAAAACTCTCTACGGCGGCGACGTCTGCGTAGTTTTTGCGGGACCGTGCATAGCTAAAAAAAACGAAGCCCAAAAACGCCCCGAATTGATAAGCGCCGCGCTGACGTTTGAAGAACTGAAATTGTGGATTAACGAAGAAATTTCGGATATGTCTTTTCTTAGCGTTTCAGACGGCGCGGATTTTATTCCAAAGACGGCTTGCGAAGGCGCTTTGTATCCTATAGAAGGCGGAATGAACGACACGATAAAACGCGCCGCGCCGTTAGACGGCGTTCAATTGATAAGCCTTAGCTCTTTGCTCTCTTTAGAGAATGCTCTTAAAGATTATAAGCCGTCGGGTAAAAAAATTTTTTTAGAGGCTCTTGCTTGCGTCGGAGGATGCGTCAACGGTCCATGCCGCGCGGTTGAGAAGTCTGGTATATGCGTAATTTCAGACATTCTTTCAAAAGTAAAATTCCGAAAATATACGCCTCAAAATCCGCAAGTCGTCGTAAATGAAAACTATGTTTCAAACCATGAAGAACGCAAATTTTATTCATTGTCTGAAATTACGCAAGCTATGAAAAAAATCGGCAAGCACGCGCAGGAGGACGAACTAAACTGCGGCGGGTGCGGGTATGCGTCCTGCAGAGATTTGGCAGCCGCTTTAATTTCTGGCGACGCCGAAGCGTCAATGTGCGTTTCTTATATGCGCAAAAAAGCTATGCGCAAAGCCGACGCTATGTTTAGGCGTATGCCCGCGGCTATTGTAATGGTAGACAGCAATTTGAGAGTTTTAGAGGCAAACGACGCTTTTATGCGGATGTTTTGCGAGGGTAAAGACGACTATGAAATTTTTTCTTCGCGTCCCGACGGACTTGCCGGCGCGGCTATAGACAAAATAGTTAATTTTTACGAAATTTTTAAGCAAGCTCTGGAATTAGGACAAGACGTCTGTAAAGAACGTCTCTGCGTAAAAAATAAATTATACGATATAACCGCTTTTACTATTGAAGACAATGAAATTGCGGGCGCGATTATAACGGACGTTACGCTGTCTGAAATGAACAGAGAAAAAATAGCGCAGAAAGCGCGCGACGTTATAAATAAAAATGTAACTACCGTTCAAGAAATAGCCTGTCTTTTAGGAGAACATATGGTTGAAACGGAACTTATTTTAAATTCTATAGCAAAAGATTACGATAAAGATGTTCGTTGATATTGACGCTTTTCAACACAAAAAACACAATCAAAACGCCTACGGCGATTATTTTGCTTCAAAAAGAACGCAAGGCAGGATTATAGTCGTTTTATCAGACGGTTTGGGCAGCGGAATTAAAGCCAATATTCTTTCGTGTATGACGGCGACAATGCTGTTAAAATTTATTGAAGCGGGCTATGACATACAAAAAGCCTGCGAAATTATTATGAATTCGCTGCCTGTCTGTAAAGTGAGAAAAATAAGTTATTCTACTTTTTCCGCCGTTGACTGCCGCGAAGACGGAACCGCGCTGATAGCCGAAGAGGGCAACCCTAAATTCATCTGGACGCGCAAAGGAAATATTTTAGACACTCAAGCCTATATTGTAACGTCAAAAATTTTTTTAAACAGACAAATGCAAATTTACAATATTAAACTTGAACCTTTAGACAGGCTTATATTTTGTTCAGACGGAGCGACTCATGCAGGGCTTGGAACAAAAGATTTAAAAATGGGGCTTGGGCGAAACGGCGTAATCGGATTTGTTTTAAACCGCCTCTGCGATAATCCTGATATTTCAAGCAGAGAACTTTCAAAAAGCGCGGCGGATTTTGCTTTATCTGTAGAAGAAGGGAAAAAAGCAAAAGACGATATTTCGGTAGTTTCAATTTATATGCGCAACCCGCGCAGAGCGCTTGTTTTTACGGGTCCTCCATACAGAGACAGCCAAGACGGTTTTTATGCAAACGCCTTTAAAAATTTTAACGGGAAAAAAGCTATTTGCGGCGGAACTACGGCAAACGTTATATCGCGCGAATTAAATATTCCTGTGCGGAGTAAAATTTTGTTTCATTCAGGTTCGCTTCCTAATTTAATGGAAATGGACGGCGTTGATTTGGTAACGGAAGGAATTTTAACTTTAACGCGCGCTTTAGAATATTTGGAATATCCGCCGTATGATACGCCTGAAGACGCCGCAGGGCGTTTGGTAAAGTTTTTCTTAGAAAGCGACTGCATAGATTTTATGGTAGGAGCGAAATTTAATCCTTCTCATTACGATCCGTCTTTGCCCGTTGAACTTGAAATTAGGAAAAATGTCGTAAAAAAAATATCAAAACTTCTTGAGGAAAAGTATATAAAAAAAGTAACGCTGCAATATATATAGGTTAGCTTGAGGAGAAAGTCTGATGAAAACGATAGAGGTGAAAATATGTTTGGGCACAAGCTGCTACATTATGGGTTCTTCTTATCTGCAGGAACTTGCCGATATAATGCCTTCAAAATTTTCAGGCAGGGTAAATATCATAGGGCATAACTGCCTTGGGCAGTGTATGTCTCAAGGCGAAAAAAGCAATCCTCCTTACGTTCAAATTGACGATGAAATACTTGACGGAGCTACGATAGAAAAAGTTTTAGAGTATATTGAGAAAAAACTATGAGCGTAAAACAATCCATATATTTAAAAAAAGAAGTTTTAATAAGAATAATAAGAGCTTTTTTCTCCGGCGATTTTTTAAAAAATATCAGATTAATTCCTTTTGATATGCGCCCAAGGGGAATGGAAGTTTCTTACCGCTGCTGTATTTACAAAGAGCGCGCGGTTTTACGCGAGAGAATTATCGCGGGTCTTGGTTTTGCGATAGAAGACGACGACGAGGCTGAGGATTTGTCAGATTACGCAAAAAAAGCGCTTTCGCGCGTTAAACCCTCTGCAAAACCTCTTACCATAGCGGCTACGGCGTGTAAGGGCTGCGTTAAAAACCGCGTGTATGTAACTGATATTTGTCAGGGCTGCGTTGCAAGGATGTGCGGGCAGGTATGTAAGTTCGGCGCGGTAAATTTTATCAACGGAAAATCCGTTATAGACGCGGCAAAATGTAAAAATTGCAAAATGTGCGTTGCCGTTTGTCCTTATAAAGCTATAGCGCAGACGATTGTTCCTTGCGAAGAGGCGTGTCCCGTTGACGCTATTAAAAAAAATGAAGCGGGTTTTGCGCAAATTGACTATGAACGCTGTATTTTGTGCGGAAAGTGTATAGCGGGCTGTCCGTTTGGCGCGGTGCACGAGAAAAGCTGGCTGATTGACGTTTTAAAACATTTCAATTCAGGCTTGACGGAAAAAGACGGAGTCGCAAACGGAAAAAACATAATAGCTTTAATCGCTCCGTCTATAGCGGGGCAGTTTCCCGGAAATATTTATCAGCTTAAAAGCGCGATAATTCAAACGGGGTTTTCCGACGTGTACGAGGTCGCCTGCGGCGCGGATATTACGATAAAAAACGAAGCCGTAGAGTTTGACGAGCGGATGGAAAAAGGCGCGCCGTTTATGACTACTTCTTGCTGCGCGGGGTATAAACAATTTGCAGGCAAACATCTTCCCGAGATAGCGAAATTTATGTCTCATACGCAAACTCCGCTTTATTATATAGCTCAAAAAGTTAAAGAGGCTCATCCCGATGCAATTACGGTTTTTATAAGCCCTTGCGCCGCTAAAAAAATAGAAGCGTTTTATAATGCAAACGTTGATTACGTAATAAACTACGAAGAATTAGGCGCTTTGTTTATTGCTAAAAATATTGAGATTTTAAATTGTAAAGAGACAAAATACGACGTTGAAAGTTCTAAACAGGGAAGAAATTTTGCGGTAAGTTCAGGCGTTGCAGCCGCCGTGGCGTCTCTTGCAAAAACTCCTATTAAACCGTATATAATTAACGGTTTAAACAGAGAAACTATAAATTCTCTTAAAAAAGCGGCAAAAGAACAAAAAATTGACGGAAACCTTGTAGAAGTAATGTGCTGTGAAAACGGCTGTATCGGCGGAAACGCCGCAATTTGCGCCCCAAAAGTCGCCCAAAAAGCCATAAAAGCTCTAGTAGAAATAAGCCAAGACATTAAAGACGATACGGGGAGCGGCATCTAATTGGGTGTCTCTAAAAACCCTAACGCCCGTCTAAGCCTTGCGCTTTTTGCGGCAATTACGAACATTGTAGGTTTTTAGAGACGTCCATTTACTCTTTTAAAAATACGTTTTTAAGACACTCTTTTATTATATTTGATATAATCATTGTGATATGAAAAAATATTGCGATAAAACATATAAAATTATTTCCAATACAGAGATAGGGCAAGGATATTTTGAACTCAAAATTCAGGCGGGAGCCGCCTTGTTAAGAGCCTGCAAACCGGGACAATTTTTTATGCTTACAATTCCCGGAGTTTTTCTTCGCCGTCCTTTGAGCGTCCACGACGCAAAAGACGGCGAAATTTCTTTTTTATATAAAGTCGTCGGCAAAGGAACAAAAATTCTCTCAAGGATTAAGACGGGCGGGCTTTCCGCGCTTGGCGCGCTTGGAAACGGGTATCCTCTAGATACGCCTCTTTTGCCCATTATCGTCGCCGGCGGCACAGGCATAGCTTCCGTTTATTTCCTTGCAAGCAAACTAAAAAACAAAGGAATTTTATATTACGGAGCGCGTTCAAAAAAAGATTTATTGTGTTTAGATAAGTTCAAAAAATTAGGCTGGAAAATCGTCGTTTCTACAGAAGACGGCTCAAAAGGTTTTAAAGGATACATAACCGACGCGCTAGAAAAGCAATTGACGGCAAACAAAGAACCCAGCCGAGACGCTAAACTTAAAAATCTTTTATTTGTCTGCGGTCCAAACGCTATGATGAAAGCGGTCTTCAAAATAGCCAAAGAAAAAAATATAAAGGGCTTTGCGTCTTTAGAAGAAAAAATGGCGTGCGGCATTGGCAATTGTCAGGGCTGCGCCGTTAAAATTAACGGGCAAAACAAAATGACCTGCAAAGACGGTCCCGTATTCAAAATTGAAGATATAGAATTTTAATTTTTTACTTACAAAAAAATGAAAAAGACAATAACTCCACAAGTTGAGAGATTTATATTACAGCGGATATTTCGGCAATATTCTTGCAGGATATAAACATAAGAAGGAAATAAACAATGAACCTTGATTTAAGCGTAAGTTTTGCAGGCATAAAATTAAAAAATCCCGTGCTTTCGGCGTCTGGAACTTTCGGCTATGGTTATGAGCTTGCCGACTTAATTCCTTTGCAAAGGCTTGGCGGGATTATTACAAAAACAATAACGCTTGAACCGCGCGCTGGAAACCCGCAGCCTAGAATTGCCGAAGTTTGCGGAGGTATGTTAAATACTATAGGACTGCAAAATATCGGCGTTAAAACTTTTGTAGAAGAACCGCTTGAAAAATTGTCTAAAATAGGAACTCCGATTTTTGTAAGCGTTGCGGGCTTTTGTTTGAAAGATTACGTTGAAACCGTAAAAATTTTGAACGCGCAAAAAGGAATAGCGGCTATAGAATTAAATTTGTCGTGTCCGAATTTGAAAAAACAAATAGTTTGCGCCGACCTGCCTTTGACAAAAGCTGTAATAAAAGGCGTAAAAAAAGCCTCAAAAATTCCAATTATAGCAAAACTTTCCCCGATGATAACCGACATTGCGGAACTTTCTTTAATAGTTCAAAACGCAGGAGCAGACGCCGTAACGCTTGCAAACACATACCCTGCGATGGCGATAGACATAAAAACTTTTAAGCCGAAACTTTCTACTGTAAAGGGCGGAATGTCTGGAGCTTGCATAAAACCTTTGACTTTGCGCTGCGTCTACGACGCTTATAAAAAAATTAGAATACCCATTCTTGCCTGCGGGGGCATAACTACGGGGGAAGACGCCGTTGAATTTATGCTTGCAGGAGCGTCTGCGGTAAGCGTCGGCACGGCAAGTTTGATAAGCCCAGAAAATATAATCAAAACCATTGACGCGATAGAAGAAATATTAGAGAATTATAAAATACGAAAAGTAAAAGATATTGTTGGGCGGCTGTGCAAAGGCAAAGACAACGACAGATGCTGAAACAAGTTCGGCATGACGAATGAAAGGCAAAGGCAACGACAGATGCTGAAACAAGTTCGGCATGATGAATTAAAGGCAAAGGCAAAAACGGCGGCAGACGATAGCTTGGCAGGTTCATTCGTTGCTTTTTTCTGTTGCTTTTACTTAGCTGCCCAGCTGCGTTCTTTGCTCTTTGTCTTTTAAAGGATATTAAAATGAAAAAAATTATTTTAGCTTTAGACGTTTATGATTTCTCAAAAGCGGAAAAACTTGTCAAAGACACAAAAGACTTCATAGATCTTTATAAAGTCGGACCTATATTATTTTTGCAGTTCGGCAAAGAAATTATTAAAATGTTAAAAGATAACGGGAAAGAAGTTTTTTTGGATTTAAAGTTTCACGATATTCCCGCCACGGTAAAACGTTCGGTAGAATCGGCGAAAGATTTGGGCGTCTACAGTTTAACCGTCCATTCTTTAGGCGGGGAAGAAATGCTGAAAGCTGCGGCAGGCGTTTTGAACAGACCAAAAATTTGGGCTGTAACGGTTTTGACAAGCCAAGCCGCCGCGCCTGAAGAAGTAGTCAAAAGAGCAAAACTCTCAAAATCCTGCGCAATTGACGGCGTCATAGCTTCGCCGCTTGAAATAACCGCGATAAAAAAAGAGTGCGGAAAAGATTTTGACGCGGTTACTCCCGGAATAAGGCTGTTAAAAACAAACGACGACCAAAAAAGAACGGCGACGCCCGAAAGCGCAATAAAAGACGGCGCGGACTTTATAGTAGTTGGAAGACCGATAATTGAAGCCGAAAATCCAAAAGAAGCCGCAAGGCAAATTTACGAACGGATAGAAACAATTAAAGAATAACCTCTTTTGTTTTATATATTTTTTAAAGGAACTCTAAATGAACCAAGACGAAGTTAAAGAACTTTTTAAAAAGAATAACGCTTTATTAAACGGACATTTTAAACTTTCAAGCGGTCTGCATTCCGACGCTTATTTTCAGTCGGCTTTAATTTTGCAATATCCTTGCCATGCCGAAAAACTTGCAAGAGCGCTAGCGGCAAAACTCGTTGAAAACGATATAAAAGTTGACGTAGTAGTTTCTCCCGCTATGGGCGGAATTATAATCGGTCACGAAATGGGAAGAGCTTTGGGAACGCGCGCCGTTTTTACAGAAAGGGTTGACGGAGCGGTTTCTTTAAGAAGAGGTTTTAGCGTTGAAAAAGGCGAGAGAGTTTTGGTTGTTGAAGACGTTATTACTACAGGGCTTTCCACGCGTGAAGTTATAGACGCTTTAACAAAACTTGGAGCGGAAATATCAGCCGTAGTTTCGCTTGTTGACAGAAGCGCGGGCAAAGTTGATTTTGGAGTCCCGCGTTTTGCATTGCTTAGTTTGGAAGTGAAAAGCTATAAAGAAGAAGAATGTCCCATGTGTAAAGCGGGCGGAGTTGCCGTAAAACCGGGCAGCAGAAAATAACTGCAAAAACTTGCTCATGGCGCGTTAAAAAAGGAATTTTTCGCGGCGCAAAGAAGTAGTTTGTAATCTTTTTCTTTCTCTAAAATTTTAAATAGGAGGTTGTATTATGGCAGTCACTTACAAATCTGCGGGCGTAAATATTGACGCGGGCAATGAACTTGTCAAGAGGCTGAAGAAAAAACTTACAAAAATCGGCGGGTTCGGAGGACTGTTTCCCGTTTTAGACACAAAATACAATCTCGTCAGCTCTACAGACGGAGTAGGCACAAAATTAAAACTTGCCTTTCTTGCAAATAAACACGATACGGTAGGAATAGATTTGGTTGCAATGAACGTCAACGATTTGATATGCGTAGGCGCAAAACCTCTTTTCTTTTTAGATTATTTCGCCTGCGGTAAATTAAACGTCGGTCAAGCTGAAAAAGTAATCAAAGGAATTGCTAAAGGATGCGAAATTTCAGGGTCTGTTCTTATAGGCGGCGAAACGGCTGAAATGCCGGGTTTTTATAAAGACGGCGAGTATGATTTGGCGGGATTTTCCGTAGGCATAATAGAAAAAGGAAAAGAAATAACGGGCAAAAACATAAAAGACGGCGACGTTGTAATAGGGCTGCCTTCAAGCGGCGCGCACTCAAACGGATATTCTTTGATACGAAAAGTTTTTTCCGAAGAGGAGCTTAAAAAATACTCAAAGCAATTATTAACGCCGACAAAGATTTACGTAAAAGAAGTTTTGGCGGCTATTGCAAAATTCAATGCAAAAAAACAAAATATTACGGGCATAGCTCATATTACAGGCGGCAGTTTTTACGATAAAATAGAAAGAATTCTTCCTGAAAACGCAAGAGTAATTATTGAAAAAAATTCTTGGAAAGTCCCCGAGATATTTAAAATTATACAGAAAAAAGGAAACGTTTTAGACAAAGATATTTATAGAACGCTTAATATGGGCGTCGGAATGGTTTTGATAGTCCGCCCCGAAGCCGCCGTAGGCGTAAAGAGATTTTTTAAAGGAGCAAAAGCTATCGGATATGTGAAAAAGGCTAAAAAAGGCGTAGAGTTAATATAATTTTAAGGAGGTAAAATGGGCAAGCCAGAAACTATTGACGAACTTAATAAACTTATTGAAGATATTGAAGAACTTAAAAAAATGAACGGCGCCAAATCGGACGACTTCGTCAAATGGGTAAGAGACGTCAAACAATACTTAGAACGAGTGTTTGGGCAAGATAGCAACTATTTGAGAGAATTTAAAAAAATTAATTATTATCCGACGAGAATAATTTTATTCGGCGGAGAGGCTATGTTAAAAGAAGCCTATAGCGCGGGTTTAGCCGCTGCGGAAGACTTGCTTTTATCGGTTAAAAAAGATTTGGAAAAGCCGCCTGAACCAGTTGCGCCGCTGTCTTTGCCAGAAGAGGAAGACGTTTCCGCGCCGCCGATTTTAGAGCCTCAAAAGCAGCCGGATATTAAACAGCCTGAGAAACAAGAAGAAAAAAAATATGACGATTCCGACGAATATCCTGAATTTAACGGAGATTCTTTTAAACAACAGGAAGAAAAAATTGCCGTTAAGAAATATCCTCAAGAATCAGCGGACGTCAAAATTATCGCCGCAAAACGCGAAGAGGAAATTATAATACCCGATAAAAGCGAACCTAAAGAAGACGTTTCGCTAATAAAAAGAGCCGTAAAACAGACTTTTGCTCCCGAGATTAAAAAAATTAACAAAAAAGAGGAAGTTCAAATGGCGGAACCCGTAAAAAAAGTTTCATCCGTTCCAAAAAAAGTTTTACTTTTGTGTAGAAGCGAAGAACCGTTGACGGAATCTATAGCGGGTTTTATAAGCAGTATGGGATACGATATAGCGATGTTCTACGTAGACCAAGAAGAGTCTCTTTTTAATTCAAACGCTTTAAAAGAAGCCGTTGCAGACAACGCGGTTTATTCTATAGTTTTTTGGAAAGCCGAAAGTCAATACGAAGGCAAAAATATTCCTTCTATGCAAATTCTTCTTGCTACGGCTTATCTTACGGCAAAACTCCCTCAAAGAAGAGTTCTTGTTTTGTATGAATCCGATATTGACGCCGAAGACGCGATGTTTTCTGGATTTAACTTTCTTACGGTAGACTCAATACCCGAATTAATGGATTTAAAAATCGCAAGAGAAATGGACGCGGCGGGTCTCAATATAGATTTCAACGTGTTTAAAAAAATATAATGAAACGTATAGCTATTTTGGTTTCTGGCGGCGGGTCAAATATGCAAGCTATAATAGATTCCTGTAAGAACGGAATTCTTAAAAACCTTGCGCGCCCCGTCCTTGTAATATCAAATAATCCTAACGCTTTTGCTTTAGAAAGAGCGAAAAAAGCAAATATAAAGTCCGTCTGCATAGACAGAAAAAACTATGCGGACGAATTTTCTTTTAACGGCGCGATTTTAAAAGAGCTTAAAGCCGCGCAAGCAGACATTGTCTGCCTTGCGGGCTATATGAGGATGCTCGGAAAAGAAATAATAGACGCCTATCCAAGACGCGTTTTAAATATTCATCCCGCCTTGCTTCCAAAATTTGGCGGCAAAGGTATGTTTGGACGCCGCGTGCATGAAGCCGTAGCCGCCGCTAAAGAAAAGACGTCTGGCGCTACCGTGCATTTTGTCGACGAACTCTATGACAACGGACAAATAATTCTCAAACGCGAAATTCCTATTTTAGAAAACGACCTGCCCGCAGACATCGCCGCAAAAGTTTTAAAAGTTGAACATCAAATATATTCTCAAGCCCTTGCAAAAGTTATAAAAAGCGAAAATGTAAAAGGCTATATAATTCATGTAAAAGGCGACGACGTCCGCGAAAAACATATAAGAGAGCAAATCAAAAATATAGACGTATTTTTTGAGTTTATACTTGACGGACAGCCCGAAGACCTTACAAAAGAAGTCGTTGAAAAAACTTTTAGCGGCGGGATGAAAAATATTTTAGACGACGGCTGGAAAAACGATTATTTCAATTTAGGTTCGGCTTCTTGCACGTATAAACATTTGCTAGCCTATAGAGACGTCGTTAAAAATAATACCGTATATGGAATAGTTTTTGAAAACGATATAGTTTTGGAAAAAAATTTTAATGAAATAATTTTTAAGGCTTTAGACGAAATTAAAGCGCGCGGATTAAAAAATTTTGTAATAAGTTTAGAAGATTCTATGTTAAGATACGTCGCAAGAAGCAAAAGAATAAAAGGTCGGCTTATATACGCTAACCCCGATATGACAAGATTTGCAGGCGCCTATCTTTTTGATTTAGAATACGCAAAAAATATGCTCAATTATGTAGACGAAAAAGGCTGCAACGACGTAATAGATTGGTTTATAAACAACAGAGGCAGAGAGAGAATTATAGACATATACTGGCTTCACCCCACTATAGCCACAGGCGGAACGTCTTGCGGGAAACTCAGTTCTTATTTTGAATGCAGACGCAATGTGGGATATAAAAAATTTTTCCGTAGAATTTCTTTTGCCGTTCAAAGAGCGTATAAAAAATTGTTATGGAATATGCGGTGAGGAGCGTAAAATGATTTCTCGTTACAGCAAGCCCGAAATGGCGGCTATTTGGTCTGATGAAAACAGATTTCAGAAGATGTTAGATGTTGAAATATTTGCGGCGCAAGCTATGTCTAATATAGGGCTTGTTCCTAAAAAAGCCGTTGAAACCGTAAAGAAAAAAGCTAAAATTGACGTTAAAAGAATTAACGAAATAGAAGCGGTAGTAAAGCACGACGTCATAGCCTTTTTGTCGGCTGTTGTTGAAACTACGGGCGAAGACGGCAGATTTTTACATTTAGGGATGACTTCTTCAGACGTTTTAGACACGGCGACAGGCGCGCAGCTAAGACAGTCTGCGCTTCTTATAATACAAGAGACAAAAAAACTTGCCGCGCAGCTTGCAAAGCTCGCCAAAAAACATAAAACGACGCCTACTATGGGAAGAACGCACGGCGTCCACGCCGAACCTACGACGTTCGGTTTAAAAATAGCGGGTTTTTACAGCGAAATAAAAAGAAATATCGCAAGGCTTAATCAAACGCTTGAAACCGTAAGCTACGGAAAAATTTCGGGCGCGGTGGGGACTATGGCGCATTTAAGCCCGTCGGTAGAAAAATACGTGTGCCAAAAAATGGGTTTAAAGCCCGAGCCTGTTTCAACGCAGATTATTCCGCGCGACAGACATTGCGAATATTTTTCAACAATAGCTCTTTTAGGCGCGGCTCTTGAAAGAATAGCCGTAGAAATAAGACATTTACAAAGAACCGAAGTAGCGGAAGCGGAAGAACCTTTTACGCAGGGACAAAAAGGTTCGTCGGCAATGCCTCACAAAAGAAACCCTATTATTTCAGAAAATATTTGCGGGCTTGCAAGACTTCTAAGGGGATACGCGCAAACGGCTATGGAAAATATAGCTCTATGGCATGAACGAGACATCAGCCATTCTTCAACAGAAAGAATAATGCTGCCAGACGCTTCGCTTGCTATACATTATATGCTTGTAAGA
>JAISLV010000223.1 GCA_031277075.1 Endomicrobium sp.
AAATATGTATTTTCTTTCGCCTATTTTACAAAATTCCTTTATTTGGCGACCGCTTTTAACTCTCTTTTATATATAAAAATCACAAAAATTTAAAAAAGCGGTCAAGTCAGGTATGACAAACATAATGGCAACGGCAAAGGCGAAGGGAAAAACACCCCGTCAGCTTCTCTGCGCCCCTTTTTTTAAAAGGGGAATTAACGGCAAACGGCAAAAAACAATTATAAGAGAAAGATTGCGGGTCAAGCCCGCAATGACGACGAAATGGAAATGGCAACGACAAACGGCGACGGCAAACAGCGATGGCAACAGCAAAAAGCGGTCAATCGTTCTCTTGACCAATGGAAAGCGAAGAAAAAAAATCCCCAAGCCGTTAAAAAATCCGTTTTAGACGCCGCAAACAAAATCTTTGAAGAAAAATTTAAATTGTTATAAGCCAAACTGGGTGTCTCTAAAAACCTATAATGCTCGTAATTGCTGTGAATTGTGCGGCAGTTCAAAGAAGAAAATGAAGGGCGTCCTAAGAGCAAGGACGGACAAATTTTCTGATGAAGAAATGCCGCAGAAGGCGCGGCAAGGACGGGCGTTAGGGTTTTTAGAGACACCCAACTAGACTTGATTTTGGAAAAGTTAAAAAAATAGGCGGGTAAAACTTACTTAACTTAATTGTATGGCTGTGTTTTGATATTCAATTTTTTTGAAATTTCCAAAAGGCGGCTGTCGCAGGAAAGAATTGTTATGTTTTCGTCGCCCGTAATAAGCTGAAGCTCTAAAGCCATTGCTATTGTCAATATGTCAAAAGTTGAGAGTTTGCCTTTTTTTGGCTTACCGTGAGGCGTCGTGTGTTCTATCGGAAAAATTCTGTCGCAGTTTAAATTGTGATAGCGATGTAAATCATATGGATAAATGATATTTCTATTATGGATAAGCGATTTAAATAAGTTGCAGAGTTCTTTGTATTTTGTTTCGTCTATACGTTTTTCGGCATAATACCATTTTGCAAAAGTGTTAAAAACTTCAGCTATACAAAATTGCGGCATATAATAAAAATAGCCGTCGTTTGCTTTATTTATAATATGATGAGTTATTTCGGCTTTGCTCATCATATTATCGCAAAAACGGCAAAAAGCCGAAGAATCTAAAAGATAATAATGCGTTGAAGCTGACGGTCTATTTTCCATATTTATCTTTCATGTATTCTTTATATGGAGAAAAACCCGCTTCTTTAAAAATTTCTCTCATTCTATCAATAGCTTTTGCGGCTTTAATATATTTCTTTGCAGGTTTCACTCCGCGCCGTTTTGCGCCTGCCATTAATGCTTCAAGTTCTGTCATTGTTTTACTCCTTATTTAGTCTTGCCAACAGTCTATCGTAAAATTTTTAGGTTGTCAATTGCACGCGTCTTATCTGTTGTAAAAAACGGCAAAGGGTGTCTCTAAAATACCCCGTCATTATACAAAATGCCTACAACATATCTCTAAAAACCGCTAACGCCCGTCTTTGCCGCGCCTTGAGAGACATTGTCTCTGCGGCATTTGGGCATCAGAAAATTTGTCCGTCCTTGCTCTTAAAACGCACTGCATTTTCTTCTTTGAACTGCCGTAAAATTTGCGGCAATTACAAACATTATAGGTTTTTAGAGACAACCATATACTATTTATCTTTTTACGCTGCGCTGAGCAAGTCTTTAATTGCGTTCGTCGATATAGAAGCGCCTTTCTTTGCGTTTTCAACTAATCTGTCTAGCGCTAAGCCTATAATCCCTGAATCTACTACCGCTACAGCCGCTCTGGCTTGTTCAATCTTTTCTTTTCCTGCTATCGGTTTTAAAGTTACGGCGTCTAAGCCTTCGTCTCTCATAAATCTGTTTGCGGCGTCTCTTAGCTGCGTATATGTCGCGCTTTCGCTAGCTTCCAGCATAGCTTTATTTGCGGCTACAAATTCCGCCAATGCGGCTTTATCAATAAACGCGGCTTTAGCGTCGTCTGAAACGCTTAACGCTGAAAGCAGTTTGCGAATTGCAATTTGGTCTGCGTTAGAGCTATTTCGGAAACTTTCAACCGACATCTCTTTTGCCTCTAAATATAGATACAAAATATTTAATTCGTATAATGCCGTTAAATATCCTCTTGCTTTAGCGTATTCTTTTGCTTTTATCATATCTTGAATGTGTATTTTAATTTTACCAGAGTTTATTCCCGCATTGTTAAGCGCGGATGTCAGCTCTTGGCTTGACGCATTGTTTGATACGGCAATTTTTGCCAGACTTTCAATATTAGAAACGATTATTCTTTCCTTGCTTTCTTTACTCAATAACGCAATAGCTCCGTTATACCCCGTTTTATCTTCCCCAAAAGACGCAAGTTCTTCTTCGGCAAGAATAATCGCGTTCCTCAAACCCGACGCTGCTTTTTTATCTTCCGCAGTTTCAACGCGCGCTATGTTTCTTGCGTCTATAGAACGGCTCGGCAAATCAAAAACAGCTTGAATTTTTTCTATATCTTCTTTAGAAAGCGGTTTGCTTTTCGTATTTATGGTAAAAGCGTCAAATCCCGCCTCTAGAAGTTTTGCCGCATTTTCAACGCTGAAATTAGCGGAAGCGTGATCTAATACGATATTTATCTTTACTCCCTGAGTATGCGCGGCGTTTAATACGTCTTGCGCCGCTTTCGAAACATTGCCGTTTTTATCAAATAGCTTGCCTTCCGTAACGCTTAGCGAAATACAAGTGGGTTCAGCAAGCTTTATCGTAGAGTTAATATGAATAACCGCTTTAGACGACGACATTGACCCTATATCGTCTTCTACTATTTTCTCAGCTCTGTCTAGCAGGTCAAGAGCTTTAGCTTCTATTCTTTCGTTTAAAGCCTCTATATTATTTAAATCTAAGAAACTTTCTTCATTTGTAACAAATACGCCTCTTATCTCGGGGATTTTATCCCAATCCCTCTTTAAAAGAGCCAGCATCCCCACGCCGCTGACGCCGAGCTTCTCTTTTAGTTTAACGTTATCGTTAATATCAGCGGCAAATTGCGCCGCAGCCATTTCATAAAGCTCGTTTAATCTTTCTTCGCTTAAATCCCTAGTATTTGCGCTTTTTTTCATATACAAACTATAGACTATCGTCCCGTTTTGAACCGTTATAAAAGGTTCAAACAACACGTCGCCTTCTATTGCCTCTGTATTTTTCAGCCTGATATTAGGTCTTAATTTAAGAACTACTCCGTCGTCGGCAATATTTACGCGGGGCTTGCTTGCGGCTCTTTCCACAACAACCCCTCCGATTGCCCGCGCCCGCTCTAAAACAGATTCTTTATACTCGGCGGCTGCAGAATACGGCAAAACAATCATTTTCATGCTTTCGGCGTTTTCCGCTGCCGTCGTCTCGCCAAGAATTTCTCTTACATTTTCAATAGACCCGCTTTGAAGCGACGAGATAATTCTTATAACAGACTTTAATCCGCGCCCGACTAAAATAGAAGAAATGTTTGCGTCCCCAAGATTTTTTATAGTAATTTCTTTGTCAAATGCTTTAAGAATAGCTATTCTGGCTTTAACGTCTGCAACAGAACGCTTAAGCATACCTGCGGGTATTTCGGAATATATTCCTTCTTTGGACAAAATATCTTTGACTGATTGCTCAATAGCCGCTTTACCGTTGACAAATATCTTTGCGTCTTCGTCTATTATTATTACGACATTTTTTAATTCAACTCTTCTATCGATATATGGCATCGCAAAACCTTTAAGAGTTTCAGGGGATATAACCGCTTCTCTTACGCTGTTGTTTATTATCGTAACCGAGCCGCCTTCTACAAGCGATACGCTTTCAAGTTTTACGCCTGCGTTTCCCGTTATCGTCAATTTGTCAAGCGGCTTGTCAGTTCTCGTCAAAACGTTAGAAGCGTTGTTTATCATATAATCGGCTATGTCTATCGCCTTTCCCTTTATTCTTATATCCGCTTCTTTTATTCCTTCCAATGTCAATGTAAAGTTTTGAAGGTTCTTTATAGGTCCAAACATTTCCTGCGCCTCTTCTTCATCTAGCAGCACATACCTCAATAAAACTTTCCCCGTCGCCAGCGATATTAAATTGTTTAATTCCATTACGGAAGACGCTATTGCTATTTCTAATTTAATATACTCTTGCCCGTCTTTAGTTTTTTTATTGTTTGCTATTAAATCGCCCAAAACGTATAGTCTTGCAAGTATTTCTTCTTTGCTGTTTAGTCCGGGATATGCTTCTATTATTTTTGCGATAACATCAGGGTTGTCTAGCGACGCTTCGGCTTCTTTTATGGCGGCGGCTATCGTATGCTCTTTAAACACTATAATATTTGTATTAAATAGAGAGTTTTCAGCAGCCTGAAATTTATTTTCTAGCTCCTTGTTTCCTTTAACCTGCGCTATCTCAATTATTTTAAATATTATCCCTTTTATGCTGTCTATAACAATCGTGGCGATCCCGCCCTTTTTGTTCCCTTCGCTCGTCCCTTTTCTTGTAACTACTATTGCCATGCCTACTTCAGCGTCGGCTTCCATCCAGCCGATTATTTTTGACGGGAATTGTCCCGCCTCGTAATTGTCGGTGTTAGAAAAAATATTATATGCGCGCTCATTGTCTTGGCTTGCCGTCATCTGAGGTCCTTCAACAGACAAATGCCTCCCGTGATTTAACAGAGCTTCTTCTTCGGGCAAAAAGTTGAGCCGCCCTGTATTTCTGTCATACTGTATTACGGGATGTTTCCTTTGAATGTCTATCCCCGAGTCATTGCCTGCTCCAAACGCACGCCTTAATACTCCCGCGTCTATTAACTCTTCTTCATAGCTTCTTCCCGTCGGCGATGTCTGCTTCAACAGCTCTTTTACGTCTTCAAGCGATTCCTCGTTTGTCAGCAGATTTATAGACAAACCTCTATACCCGTCGCCTTTCTTTATTATAAAATCGTCAAGCAGTATTTGCGCTATGCTTTTTATTGTCCATGTCCCGTCTTCTTCCTGCGTTCTCAATCCCACATCCATAGCTTTTGTCTTTAACGCAGGGTCCCCGTTTTCTTTTGTGTCTATATGATACTTCTTTCCATATTCCGCCAAAACGCTCTTATATTCTCTATGCCATTTTAAGAAATCAAGCGTTTCTACAGCCCTAGATATTTCCGCTTTCTCTTCGGACGTTTTTGCTTCGCCTTGTCTCACTCTTAAAACATACCACGCTTTTAAGAAATCCGTTCTGTCAAGATTTTCCCCTATCCCCGCTAACCTAAGGCTAATTACCGCGTCTACCTCATTTAAATATGCTTTCG
>JAISLV010000002.1 GCA_031277075.1 Endomicrobium sp.
AACAAGAACGTAGAAGACATACTGCCTACGCTTGGCGGGAAAGAGTTAAAGAAAAAGATAAGAGGCAGCCAGATGTCGCCGATGATGGCAAAAGCGGTGTCTGCGGCGGCGTAAGGATAATGACGAACGGGGCAGAGTTTAGGCTCTGCCCCGAGAGTTTGTGAAAATTATTGAAATTTATTACAATAAATTCACAAAAAATTCACATTTAGAGTTTGTTTGTTTTGCTTTTATGGAGTATGATATAGAGCCTACTAAAAAACTGATAAGGCATCTTTTGGGTTATAGGCTCTTTGTTTGCCGCTTTTTTAGATAATTTGTTTAGTCGGACGATTAAAAATGCAATTTATAGCATTAGAGCAAATAGAGAAAACAAAAATCTCGGCATAGTATAATCGCTATGGCGAGTTTTTTGTTTTTTTTATTATTTAGAATATAAGAGAATAATAATTTTGGAATAGGAGAATAAATTATGAAAATTAAAGAAAAAGTCTTGGAGTATTTTGCTCTGTATTGGAAGCGGAATATATTTATGAAAAGCGTGTCGCTTGCCGTCGCGCTGTGCTTTCTTGTGAACATAGCAAACTTGCCCGTATATGCGGCGTCAGACGACGATTTGTTAAAAAAACAAATCAAAGCTGCAGACCAAGCAAGCGTAAGTAATACAGGGATAGCTAAGCCCGTAAGCGAACAGATTAGCGGCGCGGCGGCGATAAAAGCCGATATAAGCGCAGCCGCCCGAAAAGAGCTGGACAGGAAAGATATAACGATAACGTCGGTAGGAGCGATTGTAGAAAAAAGCAGAGACGGCAAAAGCGAAAGAATGGTAGGTTCGCTTGACGAAAAAGGGAAAGTAAGGATACACAGCGGCGACAGTGGGAAGCCGTTTGATAAAAAAACAAAAGAAGAATATGAATTCAGAACGCAGCAGATATTAAATTCTGGAGTTCCCAGAGGGAAATATGCCGCCACGCACAGCAGGGAATATCTTGCTTTAGAGAAAAGCGGAAAGTTAGCCGAGACTTCGCAGGTAGCAAAAGAGACGGCGGAAACGGGAGTAAAAAAAGAAGAAAAGGTTAAAGAAAAAGAAGACGTAGGAATAAGCGAAGGTCTCAAAGTCAAAACGGCGGCGCAGGAAGTTCAGGGCGAGCGAAGAGAGATAATTCAAGGACAAAATATAAATGAACAAAGCGCGCAAGCAAAACAAAACGCGATAAAAGAGCTTATAAAAAAGAAAGATACCGCGTCGGTATCGAAAGCTACGATAGCTAAAGTGCAGAAAATAGGGAATGACGCGGGCTTGAAGCTGGTGGGAAAAATAAACGCGTCTGAGAGCGAAGCCAAAATAGAGCTTTATACCAGCAAATATACGGGCGATAGCGTATTTGTAGGGAAAGCCGAAGGATTGATGGTTTATGCTACGCTCGAGGGAAACATAGAAGTAGCAAACGCCATAAAGAAGATAAATATAGGCGGCAATGAATTTGAAAGCACAGGGGTATCGCTTGTCAGGGGTTTTCCGCAAGAGAAAGACGACGCGGTGAACAAGAATTTGGAAGGCGTATTTTTTGTTGAATTGTTTAATGTTGTAGACGGGAGTTTGGGCGGCGAAAAGATGCGCGCGGTTAAAGAGTCGCTTACAACGGCAAAAGGCGAAAAAACAGTTGTGCAGATGCCCGGCAATGTAGTTAGGTATATAGAAGATAAAGCGGGCGCAGAGTTATCCGAAAGAGCTATTAATGCGGTAAAAAGCATGGGGTTGGCGGCTGACGCGACTATCGGGTCGGCGCAATACGCGTTTGAAGCGGTAAACAAAGGCGTTCTTGCATTGCAGCCTGTATTGACGCAAGCGGCGACAGGCAAATCATACAAAGGCGGAGTGGGATTACCAGATACGGTTCTTTACGGCGTAAATAATTTAGGCTCGGCAATTGACGCGACTTCCGAAGGGTTTGGTTATGCGTTTGAAGCGTCAAACAAAGGCGTTTTTGCATTGCAGCCCGCATTGACGCAAGCGGCGACAGGCAAATCATATAAAGGCGGAGTGGGGTTGCCCGCGACGGTTCTTTACGGCGTAAATAATTTAGGTTCGGTAATTGACGCGACTTCCGAAGGGTTTGGTTCTACGTTTGAAGCGTCAAACAAAGGCGTTCTTGCATTGCAACCCGTATTGACGCAAGCGGCGTTGGGGAACTATTCAAAAAATAACGAGGTTTCTAAAACGGCTGCAGATGAAAATATAACAAAAGAATCCGAAGAAAACACGAAAGCCGCCGAAGAGAAAAAAGAGAGTAAAATTGAAGACGGCGCAGAGTATCAAAATGTAGTAAAACGCATGGCGCAAGACACAGGGCAGTCCGAAGCCGACGTCAAAAAAACTTTAGAGGGAATAAGCGAAGAACAGTTGTCAGTATTAAACGATTTTTACAAAGATAAAGACGCGACGATAATTAATTGCGCTGCAGACGCTTTAGTCAATATGATCGGCGGAGGAATAAGCAAAGGGTTATTGGCATTGCAGGCATTGGCTGTAGATATAGCAAGCGGAGTATTTGGAAAAGAAAGCGTCAAAGACGGGCAGATAAATACGAGTATGACGGCGATAAACCAAACGTTAAACGATAACGGAGTTAAGAGCGCCGCTTACGGAATAAGTCTTGACGAGTTCAAAGACGGATTGACGGAAGGCGAAAGCGCGGTATTATGGGTAGATGGAAACCACTATATTACGGTTACAAAGGAAGATAAAGATAGTTTCAGCGTTGAGGATCCTAACAAAAACGGCGGGGAAAAGATAACGTATAACGGTGAAAATTTTGAAAAGCTAATGAACGGCGAAGAAGCCGCAGGGGTTGACGCAAACGGGCAAAATACGACGCAAAAAGGATACAGCGTTGACGCAGACGACATAAAAGTCGTCGCAAATTCCGAAAAAGGAATATCAAAAAAAGCCGCTCAAGGAAAAGCGAGGGTTTTGGATAGTGCGGAAACTGACGCGATAACGGGTTCAAAATATGTGATGCAAAGCGTTCAAGTAGCGGTTCCAAAAACAAAGACTGAAACGAGAACCGGAATAAGGACGGAAGAAAGAACGGGGACGAGACCTTCTATTGATTCTGAGGGGAATGAAACGAGCGAATCGTATAGTTATAGCGTAGAGGTTGAATATCAATACGAAGTGCAGGTAGAGTATATAGATTACGAGATGCAAGAAGAGATGGTATGGGTAGACGACCCTGAAGATAATGAGACAAGCCAAGAAGATAAAGACGCAAGAGCAAAAGCTGAGCAGGAAGCTCAGGATGCAAGGTTAAAAGCGGAGACGGAGCGTTTGGAAGCTGAGATTGCCAAGAGGAACGCGGAAGCGGAAGAACAAGCCCGGAGAGACGCATTGGAAGGGAAAAATACGTTAAAAGACGAAGACGGCAATGAAATAAAAAAAGAAGTAAGCCAAGAAAGAGCGCAAGAAATTAAAGAAGGGCAAGCGGGAAAACAAACTGAGTTAAACAATGATGTCAAAGAAACGGCGCAGGCATCCGTAGAATCTTCAAAAGCTTCAAAAGAAGCGGCGGATAAAGTAGCGGCTCTTGCCGCAGGCGACAGTAAAGAAGATAAAGCGGTTGCCGAAAGATTACAAAAAGAAGCGGCTGACGGTTTGACGAGAGCCGAAAAAACTTTTGAACAGACAGAGAAAGCGGGAAATTTAAGCGTTGACAATGGCGTTATATACGAAAGAGACGGGGACAAAATCAAAGAGATTGGAATTTGGGACGGCGAGAAAGCCTATATTGCGCAAGCCGACGGACAATTAAAAGAAGACCTGTCTTATACGGAACTGATTTCAAATAAGGAAAAAATTGGACAGGTTGCAGAAGGGGACAAACTTGACAAAGAAACAGTCTCTAAGATAAGCGATTTTATAAGTTCAATAGTTAGTAATGAAAGCGTAAATTGCGCGGTTGACGCTATAAGCCAAATACTTGACGCCACAAATAAAGGGCTTTTAGCTTTTCAAACGGTAATAGCGGATTTGGCGGCGGGAGTATTTGTAAGTAATAATCAAGCCTATCTAAGCGGCGAGAGCCAAGACGTAATGATAAGCATGGAAAGCATGAAAGCCGTTTTAAATTCTTATGGCAAAGATTTTGAAGGATACTCTGCAAAGGTTGACGATGCCGCGGCAAGTTTAAAAGAAGGGGAAAGCGCGGTTCTTCACGTTAAAGTGGATTCCGGCGCGGCAAGCGAAAATCATTTTATAACTATAGAACTTGCAAAAGATGAAGACGGGAATGTAATAATTGCTGCGGGCGAAGACGGCGCGCAGGACAGATATGTGACTATAAGAGATGTTAATAAAGATAATAGAACTTTAAAAGAAAGCGAGCTGGG
>JAISLV010000008.1 GCA_031277075.1 Endomicrobium sp.
TGCTGTTAAGATAGCTGCCAACGGAAAAAGGCGCATACCCAACAGTTATACTTGAGTATGACAACGGCAGGCGGCAAAAAGCGGTCAATTCCTCCGTCCCATTGGCAAGAAAAAGACAAACGGCAGACCCTGAAATAAATTCAGGGTGACAGGCTATGCCTGCAATAAATGTAAAAGATAAATGCATATACTCAACGGGGACACTCGGGTATGGCAAAAGAAATACGTCATTGTCTTTGCCCGTCATGCTGAACTTGTTTCAGCATCTGCTGTTAAGATAGCTGCCAACGGAAAAAGGCGCATACCCAACAGTTATACTTGAGTATGACAACGGCAGGCGGCAAAAAGCGGTCAATTCCTCCGTCCCATTGGCTGCCTTGACTAGAAGTTAATGTTTCTTTTAGGAAAATAACATGGAAATAATACTTTTAGCGTTTGGCGGCATTATATTTTTATTCATTTATTTTCTTCCGACGATTATAGCGCACAAAGACGTCGGTTTAATTTTTTTGTTGAATTTGTTTTTAGCATGGACATTTATCGGGTGGCTTGCATTATTAATAATGGCTTTTACTACAAGGAATAAATAATAAAACGGTCAAAGGGACGGATGAATTGACCGCTTTGACGGCAGGAAAAGGGGGAGTAATGAAAAAAGGACTTATAGCGTGTTTTATTGCAGGATTATTTTTGACGGCTTTGGCGGCTTCCGCAGTTAAAGCGGGATATGTTGGACCCGGCGCTTTGCGAGTGTCAGTAGCCGAAGCTAAAAAACTTAAAAACAATAAGCCTGTGATTTTAAGCGGGAAAATAGAAAAATTTTTAGGCGATGAAAAATATTTATTTTCCGATAATACGGGAACTATACAATTGGACATAGACGACGAAATATGGAAGGGGCTGAGCGTAGACCAAAACGATACGGTTGAAATCAGCGGAGAGATAGATAAAGAGTTTACAGGAATAGAAATAGAAGTAGACGCTATAAACAAAAAAAATTGACGGCAAAAGCGGTCAATTCCTCAGCCCCATTGACAAGAAAAAGACAAACGGCAGACCCTGAAATAAATTCAGGGTGACGGGCGACGGCGACAATAATTGTAAAAGATAAAGGCATATACTCAACGGGGACACTCGATATGACAAAAGAAAGGCGTCGTCTTCTTTGTCCGTCATGCTGAACTTGTTTCAGCATCTGCTGTTAAGGCAGTTGCCAACGAAAAAAGGCGCATACCCAACAGTTATACTTGAGTATGACAACGGCAGACGGCAAAAGCGGTCAATTCATCCGTCCCCTACCGCTTTTGTAAAGACGGGTTTAATGAAGAAAAATTATTATGAAGTTTTGGGCGCGCGATTTGGCGCGCAGGATAGGGAAATAAAGGCGGCTTATAGAAAACTCGCTTTTAAATATCACCCTGATAGAAATTACGGCGATAAGGCGATAGAAGAGAAATTTAAAGAAATAAATCAGGCATATGAAGTGTTGTCCGACGCTGTTAAAAAAGCGCGTTACGACGCGGATTTGATTTTTGCCGCCGCGCAAGCTAGCGGCGGCGTTCAAACTGCTAAAAATAATAATCGCGCAAGTCCAAGACATTATAAAAAGACAGGCAAGAGAAAATTCTTTAGAACTATTCGCCTGTTGTTTTCATTTTTATTTTTGGGTATCGGCTTAATGACAGCCGTAAATTTGTGCAAAACTTTATCTGTCGATTTAGGCGGTATTATAAAAAATTACAGCAAAGGCGCGTTTAAACAGAAAAGCAATGCCAAACAAAATTTTTGGTCGGAGTTAAATAATTATTTATGGGCGGCGCCAAACAAACGCGCCAAGCAAAATGCGCCCGATTTTTACGCGATTATAGAAAATTACAATAAAGGCGGAAATAATCAAATTTTTTGCGGCGATTTATTTACGCGGCTAAGTAATTATTTACAGGTTGACCCAAGTATTTTAGCCAAGCAAAACGCGGCTGATTTAATCGGCATTATAGAAAATTACAATAAAGACGCGTATGAGCAAAAAAGCGATAATAGCCAAATTTTGACCGAATTAAATAATTATTTGCAGCCGTCCACAAGCGTTAGCGGCAAACAAAAGGCAGAGGTTAAATACTATAAAAAGGCGGCAAAGTTTTTGAAAATTTTGCGGGCAAATGCGAAGTTGTTTGTTTATTTAATTAAAAATTACGATATATTTACGCCTCTTGTTTATGAAACTGCGACTACGAAAACTGTTATAGAGAAATTGACGCAATACAGCGTCGCTATTTTAAAAAGGTATGCGCAATAACGGCGATGAAAATACCAGAACAATACGGCAAAATTACAGGAATAAAAAACCATTTAAGCAAAACGGTTATAGTAAATATCCAAGACCTGCACTGCAGCCCGCAAGCGCAGAGAAATATAGCCGAGATCATTGACTTTTTAGATAAGCGTTGCAAACTAAAAGCTCTTTTTGCCGAAGGAGCTTACGGAAAAGTAAACGTTTCATGGCTTGACGGCATAAAAGATAAAGACGCTAAAAATTTATTTATTGAAACTTTGATAAAAAACGCGACAATAACGGCGAGCGAATATTTTGTCTCTAAAAGCGGCAGAAGCGATATTTTATTTGGACTTGAAGACGAAGAAAAACATAAAGAAAATTTAGCCAGACTTTCGTATATTTTGCGCAGCCAAACTCAATACGCGGCGGTTCTCAAACAAATAAAAGAGCGTATAGACTATTTAAATAAGCTCCGTTCAAGCCGAGAAAATATAAAATTTAACCGAGTATTAAGCGTATATAAAAACGGAAAAATGAGTTCTTTAAAATTTTATTCTCTTATAAAAAAATATGTCGAGAGGATAAACGACCCGAAACGAAAATATAACGATTTAGCGCGTATAAAGTTTTCCGACTACCCAGAAATTAATTCTTATTTGCTTATGTATAAGCTGAATTCTCAAATAGACTATAGAGTTTTGAATTTGCAAATGCAGTCTCTTATTTCGTCTTTTAAGAACGTTTTGCCTTACAAAAATTACAGAGATATTTTAGATAAAACGAAGAATTTTTCAGACATCCCCGCGCTCTCTCAAGCCGTCGCTCAAATTGACGAAGCGATGAATTTAAATTTGTTAAAAACGCGTAAAGAGCTTGCGGAGTATTTTAAACTTGCGCAGTTAAAAGCAAATATAAATTATGCCGCCTTATTGTCTGAAGAAAAAGATATTGCCGCTAAAATTAAAGCCGCTTTTTCAAACGGCGGCGAAGAAAATGAAATATCGTTTTTAAGCGTTTTTTACGAAGTTTTTGAAGGTTATATTGCGGGGAAAATGACCGCGCAGGACTTGCAATACTTTACAGAAAATTTTAACAAGTTTAAACGCGTTTCCTTGAAATATTCCATTGACGGCATAAAAGAACTTGAAAAAGATTTTTCCGTTTTTGACGCTTATTACAAACTTAACGAACAAAGAAACGAAATTTTTGTCAAAAATATTTTCAAATACGCCGCCCCTCAATGCGGGCAATTATCGGCGTTAGACAGCGGCGACGGCATACTTGATAACGCCGATGAAATTATAGCTGTCGTAACGGGCGGGTATCACAGTTTTGGTCTTATTAAATTGCTTGAACAAAAAGGTCTAAGTTCGGTTGTTATAGCGCCTGCGATTTCAGAAAATACGGACGCGGCGCGGAAAAGTTATAATGAGGCTATAAAAGCGCAAGGCGAACTTTTAAAAAATTCTTTATCAGGCGGAATTCTTTCTCAAAAAATTTTTACTTTGACAAGGCGAAATATATGCTGACTTTTAAAGTCTACGAGCATGACGATAAAGACGTATTATATACGATGATGAGAAAGGCTTTTGAAGAGCCTGCCGCAAGACCTTTGTTTTATGAAAAGCTGCTTGAAATGGAAATATACGCTTTATACTGCGGCGAAGCTCCTCAAAAAGAGACGGAGTATTTTGCCAAAGAAAATACGCAAATAACTTTTAGAGCTTTTGACAACGGCGCAATTCCAATATTTTCTTCAAAAAATAGAATGTATGATGAGAATAGCCCGCTTAAAAAATCA
Organism: Endomicrobium sp.; assembly: GCA_031277075.1. Lineage (GTDB taxonomy): Bacteria > Elusimicrobiota > Endomicrobiia > Endomicrobiales > Endomicrobiaceae > JAISLV01. The sequence continues at coordinate 4,077 of JAISLV010000008.1, forward strand.
AAAGAAAAAATTACATATATTGCTTTAAAAGGCAGAGATATTTTTACTTCTTGCAAAAATGCAAAGTTTGTTATCAATGTTTGGTCTCTATATTGGAAAGAATTTTCGCCCGAAGAAGTCGGCTTAATTCTTCGCGGGGAAAATCTCTCGGAAATAGACCGTTTTTGGATTAGAAATTATGAGCGTATTTGAAGCGGTAATGATAATAGCGTTTGGATGCGCGTGGCCTGCGTCTATTTATAAATCTTATACGTCAAAAAGCAATGCTGGGAAAAGCCTTTGGTTTTTGATAATAGTAGTTGTCGGCTATATTTGCGGAATTATCCATAAATTGATTTACAGTTACGACGCTGTTTTGGTTTTATACATAATCAATCTTCTTATGGTTTTAACGGATATTTGCATTTATTTCAGAAATGAAAAAATATTAAGGAAAAATGAAAATGGCAAAGAGAGATTTTTATGAAGTTTTAGGCGTTTCAAAAGGGGCTGCGGGCGATGAAATTAAATCGG
>JAISLV010000148.1 GCA_031277075.1 Endomicrobium sp.
GAGAGGGGCAAAGCCTATCATTGCCGCGCCTGTCATGCTGAACTTGTTTCAGCATCTGCCTTTATCTTTTGCCGTCGACGCTTAACAGCAGATTCTGAAACAAGTTCAGAATGACGGACACAGCGCGGCAACAACAAACCCTGAAACAAGTTCAGGGTGACGCGTTCGCGTCAGTTTTAGGCGACGCGTTCGCGTCAGTTTTGTATGACAGGCATAACAACAAACGTCAGACAATGAAACCAATATATCTACGTTATTTTATAGTTTTCGTTACATTTTTTGCGGCGCTTGCCATTGCCTGCCATGCCTCAATGCATCCATGCGTCTATGCATCATTCACTGCATCTGCTTAAATCTTAAATTTATTAACTATATTGTTTTTCACTAAATATTCTTCTAATATCTCATTCCATTCAAATACCGGATTATAACTGTCTATTTCTTGCCATGCTTCAAGAGGTTTTTCATTAAGAGCCAAAGCTATAGCGGCGTTATAATAAATTTTTTCCGTATACATTTTTTCTTCAGAAGTCAATTTACGTCTATTATAGTATCTGCTCCTTGCCGTCTTTTTTCTATCGGCGATAGAAATATCATTGGGAATAAGCCTTAAAGCCTCCGCATAACATTTATATGCGTCGTCCCATTGACCGTTTTGGGAATATTGCTCGGCTCTTTGCGCAAACTTGTCGGCGTATAACTTTTTATGTTCAGCCAGCTTCTTTGAAAGTTCATTTACTTGAGTTAAAACAGCCAGTTTTTCTACAATAACTTCCGCTTCGTAAAAATCATAACTTTGTAGGCGTTCGTCAAATTCTTTTTTAAATTTAGATATAGCGTCTTCTTTCATTTTAACTATCTCTTTGTCTTTAGCATTGTAAATTGTCTCTAAAACCGCTTTTACGTTTGCGTCTGGAGCCGCTTTTAAAGCGTTAAGACATTCTTTATAAGCTTCTTTTTGTTTTCCGCTTTTTTGGTATTTCTTTGCCGATTCTATATAAGAATTTGTAGCTTCCGCTCTGCGTTTGTTTTCTAAAATGACAAGCAGTTCTTTTGCCGAATTATCTTCGGGTTTAAGAGGAATTGTTTTATTTAACAATTCTATTCCTTTATCTATTTTGCCGTTTTCGGCATATGAAGCCGCGTCTCTAACGTATCTGTCGTATATTCTGTTTGCTTTTCTATATACGTCTTGAAAATCTTCAGTAATAGTTTTTGTGCGGGAATATACGGCTTTTCTGCTCTGTCCCCATTTAAAAGAAAAGCCCATCTTATTAATAGCCTGCTCTTTGTTTAACTGATACGCGTAATCTAGTTGAAATCCGCCCGCTTTAAAACCTAATCCAAAAGAAATATCTCCGTCAAAACCTGCGCGCAACATTAGTATTTCAAACAAAGTATATTGAACGCCAAAAGCGTATATAAGCTCGGAGTCTTCTAAACCTGCGTCTAAAGCTACTCTTAACTCGTCGTAAGTGAACTTATCTTTATCTTTGTCGTATTTTGGGAAAACAAAAGTTTTCAGCCCTATACCGCTTTTAATAATAAACGGAACGCTTTCAGATTCTTCGTTAAGTTTAACGGGAATATTTATAATATTTTGCATAACTACGCCTGCGTCTAAAGAAGTTTTTTTCCATTCTTTTATGCGATACGCCGCGCCTAAATCTAAAGACCCGCCTGAATCTCTATAGCCCAATATATCGTAATACAAATATTTTATCCCTACGCCGTAATTTAATTTTATTTTTTCAATATATCCGCCGTAAGCTCCGTTAATTAAAGTTTGCGCCGCGCTTTCTTTGCGTCCTGTTTCCGTTAAAGTTTCTCTTACTTCAATATCTCCAACAGAAAGCTGCGAAGCCGACATAGCAAAACTTCCGCTATCGCCTATTCTTGTTTCAAAACCAAAAAACATATATTTACTGTCTTGCATTAGCGTCCAATAATTAGCCGCAATTTCTTCGGCGTCAAGTTTTGGAAGAAGCGCCGGGTTATAATAAGACACGCTCATATCGTCGCCTATAGCGGTAAAAGCTCCCGCCATACCTGCGGCGGCAACGCCCGCCCCGTAAGACAAAAAATGCTGCCTTTTTTGCGCGTTTGCGCTTTGAGCCGCAAAAAGCAAAAATCCCGCAAGAAAAAATAATAATACTTTTATTTTACAATCGCTATTTTGCATTTTGCATTCCCGCCGCTTTTTTCTATAACGCAAAGATATACGCCGTTGTATAGCGTTTTCCCGTTCCCGTCGCGTCCTTTATATTCGTATTCGTTTTGCCCTGCTATGGCGTTAAAAGTATCTTCAAATATTTTTTTGCCGTTTAACGAATATATATTTATCTTTACATTTTCAGATTTTGGAGTATGAAAAAGTATCTTTGTTGAAGTTTTGTTTGGGTTAAACGGATTTGGATAATTAAACGATTTATTATCTTTAACAAAAGAAGGCGGCGCGTAAAGAGTATATTTGTCGCTTATAAAAGAGTTCCCCTCGGCGTCTTCAACTCTTATATTATATGTATAGACGCTGTTTAAGTCGTTGATATTTATTAAAATCAAAGGGACTTCAACTTCATATTCTACGCCTTTTGCATAATCTTTATCGCTTGGATCTACTGCCGTCATAACAAAAGGACTCCCCGCAATTTCTATATCTTCTAAATATATACAAATCCTTGGGAAATTTATAACAGGCGGTTTGTCGCTGAAGTTTTTATATTTCGCTTTAAACCTAACGGTATTTTCGCCCTCAACGGCTTTGAATTTTCCTATAATGCTGTTTTCATAATCAGGCTCGTCGCTAAATCGCAACAAAATCGGCGGATTGTTTATATCAACAATATAGCCGTAGTGTTTGCCGCCGTTAAACATTGACGGAACATATAGTCTTTTGTTTTTAACAAAACAAGACGCCATACTGATTGAACGCTCATAGCCTATTATGTCGTCGTTATTGCCGTATTGCTCGCCAATTTTTCCCGGCAAAAATATAGTTTTTACTAAACTGCCCGAATAATCATATTGTTCTATTTTGTAAAACCCGCGCTTTGTTAAGTCTGGCTGTTCTTTAAAATCGCCGCACAAATAATACATCGCGTCTTTATCCGCGCCGACTAAAATCTTTCTTTCGTTCTTTAAGGCGTTATCAACGTAAGTGTTTGGTATTGAAACTCCTTTTACAACATTTCCTTGACTGTCTATTAGAGAAACTCTGTCTTCTGTAGATGTATGCGCTAAAACAAAAATAAATCCGTTTTCTAAAAGCGTCAATTTTCGTTCTTCGCAATTATAAGCGTTCGGAATTTCTTTTATGAAAACTTGATTGCCGTCGGAATCTATTTTTTGCAATTTAACTCTTTTTACAGCAAAACTATTATCCAGCGATAATATGTAAATATTGGCGTCGTCATCGACAAGAAACTCCGTATTATTATGGTAATTATTACTTGCGTATTTTGCGACGGAAGAACTGTATATAGGCAAATCCCCGCCAGCGCCAGTATTTTTATCAATTTTATATATTTTAATTTTACAAGGATTAGACGTCTCATCGCCGTAATATATTGCGTATAAAAAGTCTTTATTTTTTGGAATTACAAGCCCTTGCGGTCTGATAAAAGCAGGTTCTGCAATACTCGGGGAAATACTCCACTTTGAAACGCCGTTTGAATATTTTGATATGGTATCGTATCCTTGAGGCATAGAATTATCCCCATCTTTATTGCCCGCTATATATACGTCGTTATTTATATCTCTTGCTGTTTTTATAACTCTTCCATCGTTTTTATAGCCGCTGTCGTCAGGCGAATAATAATTAATTTCATAACGTTCTAAAAACCTTTGCGTATATGAAAGATTGTCGTAATTTAATATGTAGGAAAACCCTGAACTTATTTGAACAAATTCCCGCGCGTCGTCTAACCTATTAACCTTTGCCGCCTGCGGCAAAGGAGAAGTGGTATCATACACGACAAAAAAGTCATTATCTTTAATTATAGGTTCGCCGTAAAGACAAACCGCGCAAAAGAAAAATAATGCGGGTATAAACAATAAAATTTTCAAAAAATAGTCTTTTTTACTATTACAATAAATATTTCTCACTATTTTCCCCTGCTTGCGCGTCTTTAAAAATCCTGATTTCAACGAAATAAATTGACAAAAACGACAAATACCCTATCGCTTTCAGTGGTCTGCTGTTTTCAATCCCGTAAAGATAACAAAAAGCAACAGCAACGGCAGATGTCGTCTGTCACCCTAAATTTATTTCAGTGTCTGCTGTTTAAGTTGTTTTAACAGCAACGGCAGATTCTGAAATAAATTCAGAATGACGGCAAAGGCAAAAGCAACGACAATAATGGCTTAACAACTAGACAACGTCTCTGCTGTATTGTTGCCCGTCGCCCAAAACAAGCCTTGTTTCAGGGTCTCTTTCAGTGTCTGCTGTTTAAGCTGTTTTAACAGCAATTTCAACGACAGTTGTCTGTCACCCTGAATTTATTTCAGGGTCTGCTGCTTAAGTTGTTTTAACAGCAACGGCAGATTCTGAAATAAATTCAGAA
>JAISLV010000055.1 GCA_031277075.1 Endomicrobium sp.
ATAAAGGCAACGGCTTTGAAAAAACAGCAGATGCTGAAACAAGTTCAGCATGACGGACAACAGACAACGGCAAAAAGACGCGGCTAGGCGACGGCAGTCGCCGCCAACAACCGACGCGAACGCGTCACCAAAAACTGACGCGAACGCGTCACCCTGAACTTGTTTCAGGGTCTCTTTCAGGGTCTGTCTTTGGTCGTTTAACGCCAAATTCAGAAATAAAATTACAGCGGCAATAAAGGCAACGGCTTTGAAAAAACAGCAGATGCTGAAACAAGTTCAGCATGACGGACAACAGACAACGGCAAAAAGACGCGGCTAGGCGACTAAGCGGCTGGGTAGCTATGGGACGGCAACGCGGCTGGGGCGATAGGGCAAGCAAATACGGCGGGGAAAGGTAAAATATAGTGATTGAAATTTTATATCCGTTTTCTTTAATGTATTCCGCTTTGTTTGAGCTTGATAAAAAATTTACTTCAAGCAAAAAACTTGATAAGCCCGTTATAAGCGTGGGAAATATTACTTGGGGCGGTTCGGGCAAAACGCCTATAGTAATAGAACTGCTTGAAACGCTTTTAAAAAATAAATTGACCCCTGCGGTTTTAACCAGAGGATACGCGCGCAAAAATACAAAGCCTGTATTGCTAAAAAATGGCGGCGGTAAATTTTCCGTTTTGGACGCGGGAGACGAGCCGCTTTTAATTTTTAAAAACGTTCCAAACGCCGCCGTAATAATAGGCTCAAAAAGATATGATAACGCTTTGCGTTTTAAAAATGAGATAGACCCTGACGTCTACATTTTAGACGACGGGTTTCAGCATTGGAAGATAAAAAGAGATTTAGATATTGTGTGCGTAAACGCCGCAAATCCTTTTGGGAACGGGTTATTAATTCCTGCGGGAATTTTAAGGGAACCACTTTCAGCTTTAAAAAGAGCGGGCATAATAGTTATCACAAATTCCGATATGGTTTTGCCAAAAGAACTTGACGGGCTTAAACAAGAAATTTACGAAATATCAGGGAAAACCCCTTTTAGCGCTCATTACGGAAATTACGAGTTTGTTTCTCTTGATTTAGAAGCAAAGTTTGACGCTGACATTTTAAAAAATTCGCAGGTCTATTCTTTAAGCGGCGTAGGCTTTGGCGGCGGGTTTAAAAATTCAATAGAAAAAGCGGGCGTTAAAACCGCAGGCAGTTTTATTTTAAAAGACCACAAAAATTACAGCGTAAAAGAAATTTCGGACATTTTCAAAATAATCGGCGGCGCGTATATTATAACTACGGCTAAAGACGCGGTAAAATTGGACGAACAAATTTCGTTTGCGGCTAGGTCTAGCGCAAAATTTCAAGAATTTAAAAAACGTATTGCAGTTTTGAAAGTTAGACCGATATTTGACGAGGGAAAAGAACAATGGGAAACAGAAATACTAAGCGCCCTGCGGTCTTTTTAGACAGAGACGGCACGGTGATTTTTGACAAAAACTATTTAAGCAAACCCGAGCAGGTAAAACTTTATTCTTGCGCTGCAGAAAGCATAAATAAACTGCGCAAAGCGGGCTTTAAAATTATTGTCGTTACAAATCAGTCGGGCATTGCAAGAGGGATGTTTACTATAAAAGATTTAGATAAAGTAAATAAAAAATTTGTTTCGCTTCTTAAAGAAAGCGGCGCAAAGATAGACGGACTCTATTATTGCCCGCACGCCGACAAAGACAAATGTTCTTGCAGAAAACCTCTTGCAGGCATGGTTTTTCGGGCGGCAAAGGAACACAATATAGATATAGCAAAATCTTATACCGTCGGCGACAGCATAAGAGATTATCTGCTTGGCTTTAACGCAGGAACGCAAGGCGGCGTTATGACGCTTACGGGGCATGGCAAAAAGCAGCAAAAAGAAATTGCGTCTCAAAAAGTAAAGCCTCTTGCCGTATTAAAAAATTTAAAACAAGCCGCAAATTTTATCGTTAAAAACGCTAAAAAAAATTAAAATATCCGCGTCGCAGGCATTTTCTTTGCGTTTGCCGCGTTTTAGCGGATAAGTAAATTTGAAAACAATTTGCGTTTTTAATACAATGGGTGTCTTGCAAAAACCTATAATGCTCGTAATTGCCGCAAATTTTGCGGCAGTTCAAAGAAGAAAATGCAAGCCGCGTCCTAAGAGCAAGGACGGACAAATTTTCTGCCCCCCAAATGCCGCAGAGACAATGTCTCTCAAGGCGCAAGGCAAGGACTGGCGTTAGGGTTTTTAGAGACGCCCAATAGCAAAGTTCGGTTTTTAGGAAATATAAAAGTGAATATTGGCAAGACGGGAAATATTATCGTAATATCGGCTCCCTCAGGCGCGGGCAAAAGCAGTATTTGCGGCGCCGTCGTTTCTTTAGATAAAACCGCTGTTTATTCAATATCTTATACCACAAGAAAGCCGCGTCAAGGGGAAAAAAACGGACGCGAATATTTTTTTACCGACGATAAAAAATTTAAAAAAATGATACGGACAAAAGCCTTTGCCGAATGGGCGAAAGTTCACGACAACTATTACGGCACGCCGAAATCTTTTTTGGATAAAACTTTAAAAAGCGGCAAAAACGTTATTTTAGACATTGACGTTCAGGGAGGACTTAAGATAAAGAAATCCTATCCCGACGCCTGTATGATTTTTATAATGACGCGCAATTTGAGAGTTTTAAAAGAAAGGCTTTCCGCGAGAAATTCCGACAGCAAAGAAATTATCAATATTCGTATGAAAAACGCAGAAAAGGAACTTTCTTTTTTAAATAAATACGGGTATCTTGTAATAAACGACGATTTGCAGGAGGCGATAAAAAGCGTTCAAACGATAATAAAATCTTTGGAATATAAAATTCAAAGAAATAGAAAATATTTTTAGGAGAACACTATGGAAGCGCATCAAAGTAATCTTACGGAAAAAGTTTTTAAGTGTAAAATGGGAAGATACGATATAGTAAGAACCGCTCTTGACTGGATAGAAGTCAATAGATACAATGAAGATTACAGAAAACTCGAGCAAGCCGAGCTGATAAACAAGGCTTTAACCGACGTTGTTGACAATATAGCCACGCCTGAAAAAATAGAAGAGCTTCGCAAGAAAATGAAAAAGGATGAAAAATCTGCGGCTTCAGCGTCTTTGCAAAACGCTCCTGAAGCTGAAAAAGCGGGGATAAAATAATAAAATGGCTTTAGACGGCAAAAATATAATTTTAGGAGTGTGCGCAAGCATTGCGGCTTACAAGGCTTGCGATATTATACGCCGCCTTATAAAATACGGAGCAAACGTAGAATGTATTTTGACGCAAAACGGCGCAAAATTTATTACGCCGCTCGCTCTGCAGACTTTGTCAAGAAATAAAGTTTATACGGGTATGTTTGAAAAAACGGAAAAATGGGAAATAGAGCATATTTCTTTGGCGCAAAAAGCCGACATTATTTTAATTGCGCCCGCCACAGCCGACATTATCGCAAGGCTTGCCGCAGGACGAGCCGACGATTTGCTGTGTTCAACGGTTCTTGCTTCAAAAGCAAAAATAGTAATATGTCCGGCTATGAATGCGAATATGTTTAACCACAAAGCGACGCAAAAAAATATAGAAACGCTTAAAAGCTACGGATACTATTTCGTAATGCCTCAAAAAGGCGAGCTTGCCTGCGCAATAACGGGCGACGGACGCCTTGCCGACATTGAAACGATTATATCAGAACTTACGCAATATTTAGCATAACAAATACTACGGAAACGGCAGAAACAATCGCTGCGCCCGCCGCCGCTCAAATATAGGTATGCGCTTTTGCCGTAGCGCAATGACGACGACAAAAGGCAGCTGGGAAGTTAGGCAGCTAGGCAACAACAAACGGCAAAGATAATGATACCCCGTCAGGCTTCGCCTGCCGCCCCTTTTGCAAAAAGGGGAATTAACGGCGACGACAAAATGCTAATACAAAGGCAAACGGCAAAGGAAAGATTGCGGCTTTTTATGAAACGGCTTACTTTTCTCATCACGTCGGGTCCTACTAGAGAATATCTTGACCCTGTGCGCTATATAAGCAATGAATCGTCGGGGAAAATGGGCGCGGCTCTTTGCGAGGCGGCTTTGAAGATCGGTCATAAAGTAATTTTTGTGTCGGGCAAGGCGGCGTATTATCCGAAAGGGAAAGCCGAAATAATTAACGTAGTTTCCGCAGACGATATGTTTAAAGCGGTAAAGAAAAATTTTAAAAGAGCAAATATTATAATCGGCGCGGCTGCCGTTTCCGATTTTAAACCCGCAAACTTTTCCAAAAGCAAAATAAAGAAAGAAAATATTTTAACTTTGAAGCTGAAACAAAACCCCGATATTTTAGCCTACTGCGGAAAGAATAAAAAAAATCAGGCGGTCGCGGGCTTTGCGCTTGAGACGGACGATTTAATAAAAAACGCCGCAAAAAAATTAAAAGATAAAAACCTTGATTTGATAATAGCAAACGGCGGCGAAAGTTTAGGCTCGGATAAAACTTCCGTATTTTTTATTTCTAAAAACCGCGTCCTTTGCAAAAATACGGCTGACGGCGGCAGACATTGCCCGCCGCTTGACGAGAGTAAAACGGCATCGCTTAAACCCAGCTCTGCGTTTGTCGTCGTCGCGTTTAAAGAGACAGGCAAAAAAATAGTCGCGGGAAAAATTATCAATGAAACAATCTCAATATTTGCAAATATTAAAGCTGGTAAAAACTTCGCTTAAAGAATATCAAAACTGGGGCGAAGACGAAGTTTATAAAATGCCTTTTGCTCCTGCGCAGGCTTCGCCTTTGCAGGCGGACGCTCGTATTAAGTCTGCGGCGCATTTGCCGCAAGGAGCGAATTTACCTGCAGACGCCGCGTCGTCTGTTTCTCATATCTCTGAGCATAAATCAAAATCCGACGTTTTTGAAGAATTAAAAAATACAGTTTTAAATTGTAAAGACTGCGCTCTTGGACAAACTCGTTTAAACGCGGTTTTTGGAGAAGGTTCGCCGTCTGCAGAAATTATGTTTGTGGGCGAAGGTCCGGGTTTTGAAGAAGACCATAAAGGAAGACCTTTTATAGGCAAGGCAGGACAATTTTTAACTAATTTAATAGAACTTGCAGGATATTCGCGCGAAACTGTTTATATTGCAAACATAGTTAAATGCCACCCTATGAAAGACCCGCTAGACCCTGAAAAACGCTCTAACGATAGACCTCCTTCCGACGAAGAAGTAGCGCAGTGTTCAAAATATCTTACAAAACAAATTGAAATAATCAATCCTAAAGTTATCGTAACTTTAGGGAAACCGTCGGCAAAATATTTTTTAAAAACCGACGCTCCAATGGGCGCGCTGCGGGGGAAATTCCACGACTATAACGGCATAAAACTTATGCCTACCTATCACCCGTCTTATCTTATAAGGAACGGCTGTATTTTTGGAAAAAAAGACCAAAGCCCCGAAGTGACAAAATTGAAAAAAGAAATTTGGACGGATTTTAAAAAAGTTATAGATTATCTTAAAACGGGAAAAGAATGATAGTTTTAGACGTGGCTGTTCCCATACCTTTAAACAAAACTTTCCATTATTTGCCTCCTGAAAACGTAAATCCTGCAGATATAATAGGAAAAAGAGTAAAAG